>JBPCPQ010000083.1:0-2705 GCA_050999015.1 Pyrinomonadaceae bacterium
GCGAAGATTTAACGCGCGTGCAAACAACGGCGGCCGAAATCAGGGACGCGCTCGACGCCGCGAACAGCGAGCGCCACTGCCGCATCCTCGGCCCCGCGCCCGCCCCGCTCGCGCGTCTGCGCGGCGAGCACCGCGTCCAACTTCTTATCAAATCCCGCAGCCGCCCGCGCCTCCGCGCCGTGCTCGACATGGCGTTGGCCGACGCTTCCGCCACGCGCCGGTGCGACCTCAACTCAATCAACGTCGAAATTGATCCAGTAAATCTGATGTGAAAGCTTTTTATGAAACTAACAGAACTGGCTCGCGCAACCGGCGCAAGTTTAGAAGGCGAAGACATCGAGATTGAAATAACCGGGGCCGCCGGACTTGACGACGCCGCGCCGGGACACGTCACGTTTCTCGCCAACCCTCGGTACACACCGCGCATGCGAACAACGCGTGCCTCGGCCATCTATCTCGGCGCGGGCGTCGAAGCGCCTTCGGGAATCGCCGTTCTCCGCGCACGCGATCCGTACCTCGCGTACACGCGCGCGCTCAGACTCTTTCACCCGGAACCGACCTTCGAGCCTTCCGTTCACCCGTCGGCGGTCATCGCTCCGAGCGCGAAGGTCGCTGAAGGAGTTTCCATTGGTGCGTGCGCCGTCATCGGAGAAGATGTTGAAATCGGCACGGGCGTGCGGATTTATCCGAACGTCACAATTTACGACCGCGTTCGGATTGGCGATGACTCAGTCATTCACGCGGGCGCGACGATTCGTGAGGACAGCATTCTCGGCGCGCGCGTCATTGTGCATAACAACGCGGTCATCGGCTCTGACGGATTCGGTTATGCTAAAGACGAAGAAGCTCATTGGCTGAAGATTCCACAGACGGGGCGCGTTCACATTGAGGACGATGTTGAAGTCGGCGCGGGCGCAACAATTGATCGCGCTTCGGTCGGTGAGACGCGCATCGCGCGCGGAGCGAAGATTGACAACCTCGTGCAGATCGGCCACTCATGCACTGTGGGTGAAGACGCGCTGCTCTGCGCGCAGGTCGGACTCGCCGGCAGTTCGCACATCGGCAAGCGCGTCATTCTCGCCGGCCAAGCGGGCGTGGCCGGTCATCTCACCATCGGCGACGACGCGGTGCTGACCGCGAAGAGCGCGACGAGTCATGATGTCCCGCCCGGTAAGATGATTTCGGGAATCCCGGCCTTCGATAATCGCGAGTGGCTGCGCTCAATTGCCGCGTTCAAAAGGCTCGGCGAAATGCAGCGCACGATTCGCGTTCTCGAAGTGCGTCTTGCGCAACTTGAAAAGAAATCTGAAGCCGGCGGGTAGGCTTCTTGACACTATCGGCCTCGCCCGTTAATAATAAATCTTGAAATTGGATTTCAATTCCGCCCATATCTGAATTGTATCTCATAGACGAATTCATCCCAGGAGCAAGCGTGCAACAGGTCAACAACACAGCAACACACATTCTCCCTTCATCCGAAGCGAACCAACGCATCGAAGTATCTCTTGAGCAACACGACGGCGCGGAGCGAGTGGCGTTGAGATATTCAACGTGGACTGATGGCTTGGGATGGTGCGCCCAGAAGACGATTCGCCTCGATGCTGGGCAACTCGATGAGCTTCACCGCACACTGTCCGTCGCGCGCCACCGTATGAGCCGCCGCCGCGCGGAAGCGGGACAACTCGACGAACCGGCGCGGGTCATCCAGTTGCCGACGCTCGCCTGACAGAAGGTTCGCACATAAACATTAAAGGCTCTCTCATACTCAATCGGTATGAGAGAGCCTTTAATTTTTCGGGTGAAGGAATTCAGCCGGTCTGCCGCAGCGTGATCTTCTCTTTCGTGATGCTCGCCTTGCGCTCCGAGGTCAGCTTTTCCATTTCCTCGACGTGGAGTTGCTCGACATAGATACGTTCTTCCAACTGAAAGCGCGTCGGGAGTTCTACGTCCGTGCATGAGTTCCATGCTTCCATGTACGCCTGCAAAGCTTCACGCTCAAGCTCTAAATCCTGTTGCAGCATATCTGTTAATTCGGTGGCTTGCCGGATCATCGCCGGCTCGACCGTCGGCACGCCGCCGAGCGCGACGACCTTATCACCGACTGTCGTCGCGTGATCGTGCGCCTCATCACTCTGCGCGCGAAAGAACGTGCGATAGACCTCGCGTTCCGGCCCCGTCACGAGAAAGCTGTGTTGTAGATATTGAATAACGCCGGCCAATTCAAGGCTCAAGGCACGATTCAGATTGTTGATAAGTTCTGTATTCGCCATGCTCTCCTCCAAAGCTTCATCTCTGTCAGTGTGTTTTTGTTTCGACTGACCAGATGATAAGCTGAGGGCACTGTTCTGTCAACGCTAAAGATATGATGTGCAAAGGCTTAACATTGAGTTTCGTTTTCAACTTCGGGCTTAAAGAGAGTTGTTTCAGGAAGCGTGGAAGTACGCGGCAAGGAGCAGCCTTGCCGCTCAAGTGACCGCGCCACCGTCAACAATGACGACCTCGCCATTCATAAAACTGTTGCGGTCGCTGACCATAAACGCGGCGTACTCGGCTAGCTCTTCGGGCTTTCCGGCGCGACCGCTGGCGGCCCAGAAGTCGTGCATTTGCAGCAGGCGTTCGGGCAGTGTGTGGGCGAGGTCGGTGTCGAAGATGCCGGCGGCAATCGCGTTAACGTAGATGCCGAAATTCGACGCCTCACGAGACAG
>JBPCPQ010000264.1:0-17950 GCA_050999015.1 Pyrinomonadaceae bacterium
TTGTGTTTGACCTGTTCCCAATTCTCCAGCGCGTTCTCGATTGAGCCGAGTTGGGTGATGATCTGCACCGCGCCCTTCGCGCCGATGCCGGGCGCTCCGGGAATGTTGTCAACCGCGTCGCCCATTAAACCGAGCAGGTCAACGATCTGCCGGGGCGGGACGCCGAACTTCGCTTCGACCCAACTTTCGTCGCACCACTCGACGGGCGGCACCGGCTCCTTGCGCTTCACGTTCTGTGAGTTCTGCCGCATGCAGACAATCGCCGGGTCGCGCACGAGTTGGCACATGTCCTTGTCGTTCGAGACGATCACCGCCTGCAACCCTCGCTCCGCCGCCTGCACCGCGAGCGTGCCGATCACATCGTCGGGCTCGAAGCCGGGAGAGTTAATCATCGGGATACTGAATACTTCGCAGACGCGCTTGATGTAAGGAATCTGCGACTGTAACTCGTCGGGCATCGCGGCGCGGTTCGCTTTGTAGTCGGCATAAGAATCGTGACGAAACGTCGGCACCTCCGATTCAAAGACGGCGGTGATGTAGTGCGGCTTTTCGTCGGCGAGCAGCTTGCGCAGCATGTTCGTAAACACGAACACTGCCTGTGTGACCTGCCCCCGGCTATTAGTTAAAGGCTCCGTGCGCCCGCTCATCGGGGCGAAGAACGCGCGGAAGATATGCGACATCGAGTCAATGAGAAAGACTCGCTCCTTCGGCTCTGTATCGGTTGAAGTTTTTTTCGGCGGCATGTTGCCTCGATGATAAGTAAAGCGGGAGTGAGTGACAAGTGTGCGGTAAGGCGGTAATCAGGAAGCGTGTGCGAACGTCACGGCTTGCGCCAACGGCGGTTGCCCTACCGACGCATGATTAACGTGTTCCTACGCTAAATCGAGAGACACAAGAGAATGGAACAAAGATGAGGAAGTGAAGGGGGAAAGGGGAAACAGGTGAAGGGTCAGGATTTATCGCCAACTCTTACGTCCCGCTACCGGTTTATGTCATTAGCTTTGTTTTGCGGGCAGCATCCGGTCTGTACGTCACGAACTTGCTAATGATATTTCGAGCAACGGCTCTAACTCAATGGACTGAGGAGGATTTGCTAACACCGTCAATTCGCGCGAGTGTGTGGCGTAAGAGCCGCAGATATTATGTGTGGTTGTGGCCGGTTTACCACAGGCGGACAAAACTGCGCGGACGAGAGGCGCATAAACACGAGCGCTGGGCGCGTGGGATGCGCGGCACGGGCATTGCCAGATCATTTTTACGATTCATCGTCAAAGCTCGCTTCGTTTTTGTTCTTGAACACGAAAGGCTGATTCATAAGTTTTGATTAAGCAGACGACCATCGGAACATCCGTTGAAACCACCGGGATCGGATTGCACACCGCCGTGCCGGTTCATCTGCGGCTCGTCCCCGCGCCGCCCGACACCGGCTATGTATTCGTCCGCACAGACCTCGACGACTTCGAGATTCCCGCCACCGTCGAGCACATCGCGCATTGCAGCTACGCGACGACGTTGATGCGCCGGGGCGTGATGCTTTCGACGGTCGAGCATCTGCTGGCGGCGCTCAGAGGCGGCGGTGTTGATAATGTGTATATCGAAGTTGACAACCTTGAGTTGCCGATTATGGACGGCTCGGCGGACACCTTCACCAAAATGATCGGGCACTCGCGCGTCGTCGAACAGCCGGCGGCGCGGCGTGCGTTGCGGGTGCGGCGGAAGGTGTCGGTCGCGCAGGGCAACCGCACACTGAGCGTCGAACCGCACGAAGGTTATGAGATTGATTGTGTGATTGATTTTAAGCATCCGCTGATCGGCGTGCAGCACTTCATCTTCGACGTGCTCGAACCGGCGGGCTTCGGGCGTGAGATTTCGGCGGCGCGCACTTTCGGTTTCACCGAGGAAATCGAAGCGCTCCGGCGTGCCAACCTAATTCGCGGCGGCTCGCTCGACAACGCGATTGTGTTGACGCCGGACGGAATGCTTAACCCGGCAGGTTTGCGCGACAAAGACGAATTCGTGCGCCACAAAATTCTCGACATCATCGGCGACTTAGCGCTCTTAGGGATGCCGCTTCTGGGCCGCGTCCATGCCGAACGCAGCGGCCACATATTGCACGCCGAGTTGATGTCGAAGCTTTTACGCGACGACGCCGCGTGGGAGATTGTTGATATGCCGGACGCAGTCCAAGTCGGCAAAGCTGAAGCCGCCCTTTCATATCGGTAACATCGAGCTATAAGTGGGACAGGCATTCTTGCCTGTCATCCGTTGCCGACAGGCGTCGCGCCCGTTCGGTGCGAATGACAGGCAAGAATGCCTGTCCCACTTTATCGGCTTTCATCTACGCGAGAAACGTGCGAGCGTGTAAGGGAAAATAGGCTTCCACTTTTGCTTTTTACCTTTTCACTTTCGCCTTCACGCTTATAACTTTCGCCGCGAATAGCGGTTGAGGGCGAGCGTGAAAGGGCGCACGCCACTGGGGATGAGCGTGCCGGAGATCGAATTGCTCATCACCATCTCGCCGCCCTTCATTCCGTAGAAGGCTTCGTTGAGATCGTTGTCAGGACTAATCACGACGCCTTTGAGCGCCGCGCCGACGAACGCGCCCTCGCTCCGCGAGTAGGAAAGTATCGCAGCGTCGAGTGTCGCGTTGGTTGAGGCGCTCGCCGCGCGTCCGATGGGGCCGGCGGCAATTGCCGCTTCGCCGCCAATCTCGAACTTGTCTTCCAGTAAACCGCGCAACCCGCCCTCGTTCATAAACAGCAGCACATAATCGGTCGAGGACGCGCCGATTTGTGGGCCGAAACTACCGCCGCTGACATTAAAGAACGCCGGCGCGCTCCACCCCGCCAGCGTGCGGCGGCTAATGACGCCCTGACCTTTGCGCCCGCCGACGACGAAGGCCGCCCGCAGCACATTGGGAAACACCGCGACCGCCTCGGCCTTTTCGAGTAACTCCTTCGGGATCGCCTTGTCGGGCACGACCATTATTCGATTGAAAACCTGCGCCGCCTGCCGCGAGTGCCGCGCCGCGTCGTTCGCACGCTTCAGCGGCAGCGTTGATTTCTTCTGCTGCGCCGTAGCGCTGACCGTGATGAGACACAGCGCGAGTGCCGCAACGAACGCACGGATAAAGCTCTTCTGAAAAAGCTCCTTCATACTTTTCTCCTCCTCAATGTGATTCACTTTGATTTGACCCGCATCGAAACCGCCGAACGCGCGAGAGAAGCGTTTCTGACTGCGGGATTATTTTCGGGAGATTGAAGCTGCCAAAACGTGGGAGATGTGAAGGCATATTACACGAGAACGAAGTCACGGAAAAAAGACGGCGAACGATGAGCGGGGAAATCATTTCCCGTTTACCATTCGCCGTTTTCCGTTCACCGTTATTCACTCTTCGGAGCGTACTCGGCGATGATGCGCTCGCGAACTTGCGCGGGTGTGAGTTTCTCTTCTTTCTGCAGGCGATACGCGAGGAGAGCCTCGTCAACGCAGACGGCGCAGTGAGCGGCGTGTGTGTCAACGAAACAACTGTGCAGACTCTTGTGGCCGAAGCCCTTGTCGCAATAGCAGTAACACGGAAGCTGCGCGATGGTTTTCGGAATCTCTTTGACGGCGGCGTAAGCCTCCCGCTGCTTGCCGGAGAATTTCTCGGACGCAAGAGTGGGCGGTAGATTTTTCAAGCTCGCGGCGTCGGACTGAAAGGCGGGCACACGTTTCGGATCAGACTCCGCTCCGTGGCTGTGGCCGGCGGTGTGCCCGTGCTCGTCAACCGCCACGCCGGAAGCGGGTGTGGTGTTGTGAGTTTTCGACACCGGCGCGGCGCTCCGCTGCGTCGCCATGCTCTGCGGCGATGCCGTCACCGCTGCCTGCCCGCTCCGCCGCTTGTCGGCGGGCGTGCATGCGGCAAAGAGCAGAGCGCCCGACAGTAGTGTTAGCGAAAGATATTTACTCTTCATTTAACTTTTTACTCCTCAAAAAAATAGCTGTCAGCCATCAGTATCATGTTTTCCAAGCGTCGCATGTGCGACACGAACAGCTTCGTCTCCACCGCTAAAATTATGCCACAAATAATTCACCCGCCGCTGTGCCCGCCGCGGTGGTCGCTCGCCTTCATGCGGCTCGGGCGAAAGCGGATGAAAAACTTATACGAGACGGGGCGGCGACCGTAGATCGCGTCCAGTGTATCCGGCTTTGAGTAGAACGTGAAATCGCCGCCGACCGCCGTCGAAAGTTTGTCGGTCGTCCAGATGTCGCGCGCCGCGCCGAAGGTGTACGCGCCGATGCGAAACTGCGGATGTTCAAAATCGTGGTCGAAGCCTAAACGGTCGAGGTCGTCGTGGCGCAGCAGGTCTTTCTTGTCAACCAATTCGAGCCGCGTGTAAACGTAATTGCGGTCGAGAAAGTTGACAGTTGACTCGGCGACGTAGCCGTTCAGCTTGAACGTCTCGTCGTCGTGCTCTTCGCGGTTGCGCCCCCAGACGAGACTCGTCGCCCAGTTGCCGCGCGTGAGAGGCCGGTTGTACTGAACTGAGGCCGTCATGCGGCGCGTGTCGCCCGGCTCAAGCTGCTCCGGGTTCTTCAAAAGCCCGTAGCTCCACTGCATCGCCCAGTTATTATTCGGCGCGACCGTGACGCGCACCGAACGCGAGTTCCACGGATTAAACTCGAAGCCGTAACGATGCTCGTCCGGCTCGCGCCCGTTGAAGACTGAGCCTTCGACCTTCAGCCAGCGGTAAGTGAACCCGCTCGTCAAAACGCCGAAAGAAATATGTGTGGAGTCTTGCAGGTGATGCGACAGCACCGCCGAAGGATTCTCCGACGCCGACGCGCGGTGCATGAACGCGACGGGGCCGAGCGCCGGCTCCCCGACCGGCGCGACGTAGGCGTACCACGTGCCGCGCTCGCCGATTGGCAGAGTGTATTGCGCTGATAATTCCATGAAGAGATCATGCGGATGCTGCGCGTCAATGATTGGCTGGCCTTTGTAAATCTCGCCGGTCTGAAAAAGCTGCGGCGAGCCGGGGCCGGAAAAAGTGAACGGCTCGAAACTGAACATCCCGCGCAGTTGTAATGTACCGCGCCCGACGCGCCGGTAAGCCATCGGCATAAACCAGTTCTGTGATTCCAATTTCGTCACGCCGCGCGGGCCGCCCTGCGCGTTAACGCCGACCTTCGCTTCGCCGTGGAACATCAGCAGCCACTCGCCCGCTTGTTTGTGCCACATGTGTGTTGGCGACGAAGCGGGTTGCCAAGCGGTGCCCGATCCCATCTGTCCCATCGGCATGAAATTACTCGCGCTCGCCCCGACGCGGACGCCCATCGTCTCGCCCGACATGACCATCAGACCATTCATCCTCGCGCCCGTGCTGTCCCCGTGCGACGAATGATCGGCGGCGTTCGTCGTAGCCGGTGCTTCGACTTGTTTCGTTTCTTCCGTCTTCGGCGTCGTGTGCTCAGTGTGCGCGTCGCCGTGAGACTTTTGTTGATCCGCGTCCGAACGTGTGGCATCGGACGACGCCGGCACGGGCGTCGCTTCCTGTTTCGGCGCGGTGACTTGCGCCGGATTCTCTTTCGGTTTCTCGTACACGTGCGTGGCGTGGGCGTCGTGTTGCTGCGGCGACTGCGCCATCAATGCGGTGGTCATCAGAAGGACGACCGCCGCCGCGAGTATCATAGATTTCGCAGGGTGCAGGAATCGGCTAACTTCATAACTGCTCATAAATTTCACCTCTCAACCAAACGATGAAAGCCGCGCACACAACCGAAAACACACGAGTGCGCTCGCCTTCGCTAAATTCAATTTGTGATTTTGCTCAGACGTGAGAATGCGGCTTCAGCCGGCGAACGGCTGAAGTGCGTTGAGAGGTGCTAGATCAGAAAGACACCGATCAGGACGTGCCGGCGCGCGCTGCCGGGCGGCGCACCGCGCGACAACGGCATGATTGGAGTGAATGACGGAGCGACAGCACGCAACACTTTCTGTGAGTGTACGGCGGTAGATGAAATATCACATTTCGCTTCGCCCGAAGCGCACGCGCGAACGAACAGCGGAAGTTGTTCGCGGCGATTAACGCAGTGGCCGCAAGTGGAAGATTCAACAGCAAAACCGGCAGCGGCTACGTGGCTTTCCGGTTCCGCTCCAACGCTACTGTGCGCGGGGCGGGACGCTTCGTGATGAGGAACGGCTTTTCCGTGAGACGACGCTTCGTTGTGCGAAGAAGCATCATTTGCTTTTTCAATTGCGCCTGAACGATGGTCGCCGTTGCCGCCGTCAACACGCGCGCTCTTCTTCGACATGCGACAGCAGGCGTGCGCGTCGTCAGGGCGCGCGTCCGCCATCGGAGCGTTGCTGTCAGTGGCGGCGCGTTGGGCGTGCGGGCATAACGCGGCGGCGAGCGCGCCGCCCCAGCCGCTCAACATAAGCGCACAGATGATGCCGATGAATGAAAAGTTCCGCCGCATGAAATGAAAACTTGTGATGTCGTCTGCGCTCAGATAGTTTGCTGAAGAGAAGCGCGCCGCGCGCAAAGTATGGCACACGCAATGTTTTCCGGGCAATAAGTTGACCGCGCGGCGGGAACGGTGCGACGATGAAGATCAATCAATCGCTTTACAAACATTATTTGCGGAGGGAGTTTATAAAAGATGGAGATAGATAAGGACAAGATCGTGACGCAGGAAGAACTGGGCGAGCCGGCGCCGATTGATGAAGTGGAGGGGCGCGTTGAAGCCGAGATGAAAATCATCGAAGGGCGCGCGAAGGAAAGCGTCGCGCAAGGGCTACAAGATCCGGAGTTGGAACGAAAAGGGCGCGAATTGAAGGAAGAAGGCGAACGCGAATTGGAGGATCAGCGGCAGAAAGAGTAAGGAAGTGAAAGACCGGGCGCTTCTCCGAGCGCCCGGTTGCTACCTTTCTATGTTTTCCCCGGCATGCTGAGGGCTTGGTCAATCGCCGCGCGCAACTTCGGAGGTGTGGACTGTGGGTTGAAACCTTCAAAGCGCGCCAGCAAATGTCCGTCGCGCGTAATCACGTAGGTCTGTGGAATCACGTCGCGGCGCGTGAGGGCGGAGGCAAATTCATAAGGTGCCCAACCTATTTTGTAATTGATGTCGTAAGCCTCCATAAAGTTCTGCACCAGTTCTTTGGCCTCTTCCGGGTCTTCGGTCGTCAACCCGATAATCTCCACATCCTTCGCGGCGTATTCCTTCGTCATCGTGACGAAGTGCGGCACTTCCTGACGGCACGGGCCGCACCACGTCGCCCACAAATTCACCACCACCACCTTGCCCGCATAATCCGCAAGCTGAAACTCCTTATTGTCAATTGAGACCAGCTTCGTCTTCAATACTTTGTCGGCAATTGGCTCAAGAGTCTTACTCGCGGTAGTTCTCTCACCTCTTCCCGGCTCACTTTTCACCGTCACCACCGGCCGATTCTTACCGGCGGCATCACCCGCCGGTTTCGTTTCTTCCGTGCGGTGACAACTCGAAGTTGCAACGACTAAAAGTGCGACGATCACGAAAGTACGCGCGGCGCGCGTCCCCGTCCAAAGCTGTCTACGCTTTATCGAATACTGCTTTGTAAAAATCATTTATTTTCAAATTTCCTGTTCGGCAAAGCGGAGCTTTAACATCGCTCCGCGCACTTGAATGAAAAAGGGTAGTGGCGCAAAAGGGCGGAAGCCCGACCGTGAGGAAGGGCGTCACTGACGCGCCCCAAAACGCCCTTGCTCCCGCGCGGGCTTTTGCCATCTCTTTCAATTTACTGCGCGCCCTCGCGCACGAGTCGGAAGCCGACCACCGGATCGCGCTTCTCTTTATCAATCCACCGGCGCGAGGTGACAGTAATGGGTTCGTCGCCGTCGGCGCTGCTTTGGTATGAGCCGCCGCGCACCACTGCCTTACCATCGTCGCCCGGCTGAAGCTTCATGATGTTGTTGCCCTTGTACATTGAGGCTTCGGTAGAAGTCCATTCCCAGACATTGCCGATCATATCAACGATGCCCTGCGACGTGTTGCCGCTGGGATGCGAGCCGATGGGCTTCAACGCTGTTGAATTGAGATTGGCTGCGCCTTCCGTCCACTTTTCGCCCCACGGGTACGGCTCGTCTTCTCCTCCGTTGCTCGCGGCATATTCCCACTCTTGTTCAGTCGGCAGGCGATAGCTCACGCCGTCGCGCTTCGAGCGCCACAACGCGAAACGCTGTGCATCCTCAAACGTGACGTTGCGCACCGGCCACCGCCCCTGTCCGGCGGGCGGAATGTTGCCTCCCCAATCGGGCGGCGGTGGGTAGGCAGTTGCGCTTACGAACTCGGCATATTCGGCGTTGGTCACTTCCGTCCGATCAATCGCAAACGCTTTGACGTTGACGCTATGCGCCGGCCACTGGTTATACATCCACGCAAGGTGTTTCATCGAAGCAGATGTATCGTTGCGCGGCGGCACATCATTGCGTCCCATCTGAAATGATCCGCCGGGAAGAGCGGTAAGATCAGGCTTTGATGGCGTGGTTGTTGCTGTCGTTCCATCCGGGTTGGGAGTTTTAGTCGGTGCCGGCGTGCTACTGCCCCCGCCTCCGTTCGCCGTGGCACGCGGGCTTTCGCCACTTATTATTTGGTAAGCCAGCCACGCGGCTCCGCCGAGCGCGGCCAGCACCACGACAACCAACACAGCAAACAATCCGGCGCGCGACTTTCTCTCGATTGGTGCGGCGAAGCCGGGCATCGAAGTCTGCGTCGAAGGCGGCACGGAATTGGTCATCGAGGCTTGGTTAGCCATCGAGGTTTGCGCAGGTCGCAAAGAGGAATCGTTCCCCTGCCACTGTGCCGACTGTGATGGCAGCGACGAAATGGTGGCACCCGCCCGCCCGGTCACCGTGTCACTCAGAGCGCGGCCTCCGGCTGCCTCGTCTGCCGCGCGCCGCTCATTGCGCCGAAGTTCCTCTTCCTGCTGCTGGAGCCTTTGTTGCTCGCGCAGCAACTCGGCTTCACGCCGGCGCGCTTCTTCCGTGCGGGCGCGCTCTTCCGCCTCGGCGCGCGATTGCTGTTGGCGCGCTTCTTCCGCAAGACGTCGTTGAGCCGCCTCCGCCTCAAGCTGACGCGCCTTCTTGCCGGCCTCTTCTTCGGCGAGGCGGCGAGTAACTTCTTCCGCGCTGCCCTGTCGCCCCGTTTCTTCCCCACGCAAATTCCGCGTCGCCGGCTCAAGCGCGTCCGACGAAAGCTGAGGCGTGTTATTCAAAGCCCGCGTTCGGTAGACATCGGGCGCGGAATCGTCGCGCGCCGAAATCTGCGTCTCCCCGCCGCCCGCGACCGCGCGCGTCGCTCCCCCCAGCGCCTCGGAGCTGATTGTTCCGGCAAGCTGGTCGCCGGTGTTTTGCACGAGCGGCGGCGGAGACAGTGTGTCCGGCCGGGCGAAACTTCCGGTGTCGAGCCGGCGGTAGCTCGACGAAAAATCGAGTGCCGGGACGCCGACCGCTTCGCGCAGGCTGTTGATGAAAAGCTCGACCGTCTCATAGCGTTCGTCGGGTTCCTTGGCGAGCGCTTTGCGGATGACTTCTTCGACCGCCGGCGGCACATCGCTGACGCCGCGCTCCGACAGACTCGGCGGCGGGTTGGTCAGATGCTTCTTCATGATCGAAGGAATCGAGGAACCTTTGAACGGCACTTCACCCGCGATCATCTGGTAAAGGATCACGCCGAGGCTGTAGATGTCGGCGCGCGCGTCCGGCTCCTCGTCCGACCACTGCTCCGGTGCCATGTAGTACGGCGACCCCATCAGGCCGGTGGTCTGCGCCGCGACGAACGAGCCGAGCAATTCGCCTGATTTGATTTTCGCCAGACCGAAATCTAGCAGCTTCACTCCTTCGCTCACCGGCATGTCGTCCTTCAACATGATATTGAGCGGCTTCAAATCGCGGTGGACGATGCCCTGCCGGTGGGCGAGGGCGAGACCCGATGCGACGCCCCACATGACCTCAAGCGCGCGCACCGGCGAGAGCCGCCCTTCTGCCGCGAGGATATCGTGCAGCGACTTTCCCTGCACGAACTCCATCACGAGAAAAGGAGTCGTACCGCCGACGACGCCGAAGTCCGTCACGGCGATGATGTTCGGATGGCGGATGGCCGCCGCTGCCATCGCCTCTTGACGAAAGCGCGTGACGAGCGACGGGTCGTTGCCGACCAGATCGGGAAGAATGATTTTGATCGCGTGCGGGGTTTTGAGGAAGATGTGACGCGCTTTGAAAACCACGCCCATGCCGCCCTGACCGAGGCGTCGTTCGAGTTGGTAACGACCGTCGAGGACAGGCTCGCCGATGATCGTCGTCTTCAGCGAATCACCGTCGGTCGGGCAGTGATCAATATGATCGGGGAAGCATCGCAGACAAACCGGACATTCTTTCATCGGTAGCTCAGGTTGACAGGTGGCTGAACTCGCGCCCTCAATGCCGGCAATCACCGGCGCGGGCGGCGACCGGAAGAAATTCCGGTTCGGTAAACGACCGTCATGCACATTACCCTGTGTGTTCTCTGCGGGGCGTGACAAATCAATTCTTTATCACACGCCACTCAATTGAGAATTTAATATAACCGCGCGCGAAAAATTTTAACAACTCGCGCCAAGCGAGGCAAGGCAATCGCTAAAAACAGAAGGCAGAAGGCAGTAAGCAGCAGCGAAAAGATTTGAGATTTGAGATTTCAAATTTGAAATTTAAGACCAACTGCCTTCTGCTTACTGCCTTCTGCCTTCTGTTCTTCGCTATCGGACGACGATGTTGACGAGCCGTTGCGGGACGACGATTACTTTCACGATGTCGCGCCCTTCCGTCCACGCGCGCACACGTTCGTCCGAAAGCGCGGCGATGCGCAGTTCGTCTTCCGCCGTGTCGCGCGTCGCGCGAATGCGCCCGCGCAATTTGCCGTTGATCTGCACCGGAATCTCCAATTCATCCCGCCGCGCTAAAGACTCTTCGGCCTGCGGCCAGCGCACGGAACCATTCTTGAGTCCGGCGATGATGCCGCCTTCGTGCCCCAAGCCTTCCCACAGTTCTTCCGCGACGTGCGGCGTGAAGGGCGTGAGCATCAGCACGAGCGACTCCAACGCCTCGCGCACCGCGAAGCGTTCGGCGGGCGTGGCCCCGTCAGGCGCGGCCTGAAATTCGCCAAGCGCGTTCGACAATTCCATCAACGCGGCGACGTTGGTGTTGAAGCTCATCCGCTCGAAGCCTTCGGTGACGCGCACAATCGCCCGGTGCGTTTCGTGACGAAGCGCACGTGCCGCCGCGCTGAAATCTTCACTCGAAGGCACACCGCGCGGCGCATCACGCAGACTGTCACGCCAGCGCCAAATGAATGTGTAGACGCGGCGCAGGAAGCGCACCGCGCCTTCGATGCCGGTCTCCTGCCAGCGCAATTCATTTTCGGGCGGCGCGGCGAACAGGACGAACAGGCGCACCGCGTCCGCGCCGTAAGCCTCGATCATGTCGTCCGGGTCAACGCCGTTCCCCAGAGACTTCGACATCCGCCGCCACTCATCCGTTCCCTCGATGAGGTTCGTCACCATCCCTTGAGTCATCAAGTTTTTCACCGGCTCGTCGAACTCGACGAGTCCGATGTCGCGCATAAACTTCGTCCAGAAGCGCGTGTACAGCAGGTGCATCACGGCGTGGTCTATGCCGCCGATGTACTGGTCAACGGGCGTCCAGTATTTGACAACTTCAGTGTCGAACGCCGCCCTGTCGTTGTGCGGATCGCAGTAGCGGTAGAAGTACCACGACGAATCAACGAACGTGTCCATTGTGTCGGTCTCCCGCCGCGCCGGCTTTGCACACTTCGGACAAGTCGTGTTGACGAACTCGGCGACTCCCGCGAGCGGCGATTCGCCCGCGCCCGTGAACTCGGCGCGCTCCGGCAGCACGACCGGCAAATCTTTTTCGGGAACAGGCACGACGCCGCAATCCTCGCAGTAGATGACCGGAATCGGCGCGCCCCAGAATTTCTGCCGCGAGATGCCCCAGTCGCGCAGACGGTACGTCACCGCGCCGCCGCCGAAGCCTTCCCTCTGCGCGTACTCAGCCATTTCACGAATTGCGTCCGCCGACAACTTGCCGCCCCACTCGCCGGAGTTGACGAGGATTCCGTAGTCGGTGAAGGCGTGCGGCATGGCGACGGATTGATCCAACTCTCGCTCGTCGTGCGCGATCTGCTCCTGCTCGTGCGAAACGCGCTCAATGACGCGGCGAATCGGCAGAGAGTATTTCTGCGCGAACTCGAAATCGCGCTCGTCGTGCGCCGGGACGCTCATCACCGCGCCCGCGCCGTAGTCCATCAAAACATAATTGGCGACCCACACCGGGAGTTGCTCGCCGCTGAACGGATTCGCCACGAATAGTCCGGTGTTGACGCCTTCTTTTTCTTCCTCTTCGCCGCCCGCGACAATCGCGGCGCGCGACGCCCGCTCCGCACGAAGTCGCGCGACGAAGCGATCCACATCCGCTTTCAGCGACGAGCCTTCGGGCAGTTCACTCAGCAGCGGGTGTTCGGCGGCAACGATGACAGCGGTCGCGCCGTAAATCGTGTCAATGCGCGTCGTGAACACGCGCACCTTCGCATCCGAATCTTTGACGGGGAAATCAATGTACGCGCCGACGCTTCGGTTGATCCAGTTGCGCTGCATCGTCAGCACGCGCTCCGGCCAACCCGCTTCGATTTCCGCCATGTCGTCCAACAGTTGCTCGGCGTATTCCGTGATGCGGATGAACCACTGTTCTAAATCTTTTTTCTCGACCTGCGTGCCGCAACGCCAGCAGACGCCGCCCGACGATTGTTCGTTCGACAATACCGTTTGCTCTTTCGGGCACCAGTTGACCGCCGACGCGCGCTTGTAGGCGAGGCCGCGCTCATACAACTTCAGGAAAAACCATTGATCCCACTTGTAATAATCGGGGCGGTGCGCCGCAATCTCGCGCCGCCAGTCGTAGCTGACGCCGATGCGCTTCAGTTGCCCGCGCATGTGCGCGATGTTTTCCTCCGTCCATTCCATCGGCATCACGCCGCGCTTAATCGCGGCCTGCTCCGCCGGCTGCCCGAAGCTGTCCCACCCAATCGGGTGCAACACGTTGAACCCTCGCAGGCGCTTGTACCACGATAGCGCGTCGCCGATGGAATAGTTCCTGACGTGACCCATGTGCAAATATCCCGACGGGTACGGCAGCATTTCCAAACAGTAGAACTTCGGTCGCGCGTCGTCGCGTTCAACCTGAAACGCCCCTGTTTGTTCCCACTCGCGCTGCCACTTTTCTTCAATCTTCTCTGGAAAGTATTTTTCGTCCATGACTTTGCATGCCTCTTCGCTGATAGATGAACTTGACGATTGACACTTCTCCGGGAACCGGTCGCGCGCATCATAAAACATTCGCGCGTGACCGCCGGTGTAAGAAATCTTTTTGGCGTGGGTGATTGAGCCGCGTCAGCGACCGCGCCACCGTTCAGCGAGCGCGGCTGCCGGGCGGCACCGTAAGGAGAAGTTTGGTTGGTCGGGAAAAGCTCGTCATCTGAACTTCACATCCTTTATATGCGCCGAAGCGTTAATAATGTTACCGCACGCCGCACGCCTTTGTCGAACAACTTCCGCGCGACGTAACCGACATTCCGGCGCAAGTTGCCGCCCGCCGCTCACTTGACCGAGTAGGTTATCTTCTCTTTCCCAAGAAAGTCTCTGGAGGTTTTCCTGACGATTAGTCCGGCCCGCTCTAACTCGAAGTAAGCGCGCTGAATCTCGCCTCGGTCAACCGAGAGTTTCTGCGCCAGTGACGCTGGCGAAGGGAGCGCTTCGCCCGCCGCGACCTGCTTCGCCCGAATGCTCGTTTCGATCTGATTACGGATCTGCGCATACACCGGCCCCGATGAAATGTCCATCAACTCAATGTCAATCATTGTTTCATCCTATACGATTGAGGCTTTGCCGTGAAACAGTGGTCAGTGGATCTTAAATTTCAATTTTGAGATTTCAAATCTCTTCCCCGCCGCCGGCTGGCCGCCGACCACTGTCCACTAACCACTATTTACTGACTTCTTCCATAACGCGCAGCACGTTGCCGCCGAGAATCTTCTCGATGTCGCTCTCCGTGTAGCCGCGCCGCATGAGTTCTGTCGTCAGGTTCGGGAAATCGGCGACGCTGGCGAGGTCGCGCGGCACGGCTTGAATGCCGTCGAAGTCGGAGCCGAGGCCGACGTGGTCAACGCCGACGAGGCGGACAATATAATCAATGTGGTCAACGACACGCGCGCCTGTCACCGGCGGCATGCGGCTCCGATACTCGCGCTCGCGCACACGGTCGCGCGCGATCCGCTTCAGCGAGCCGGGGCCGCTTACCACGCCGCGCGACGCCTCTTCAACGAGCGGCGCGATCTCCGCGTCAACGCGCCGCTTCTTTTCGTCCCAACCCGGCTCGACGAACGCCGGGTAGAAGACCACACACATGACGCCGCCTGTTCGCGCGAGCGCGCGAATCTGCTCGTCGCCGAGGTTGCGCGGTACGTTCGTCAGAGCGCGCGCGTTCGAGTGCGTCGCAATCACCGGCTCCGTCGAAGTCTCGATAATGTCCCAGAAGGTTTCGTCGGAGACGTGCGACACGTCAATCATCATCCCCAGACGATTCATCTCGCGGACGACCGCGCGCCCGAAGTCGTTGAGGCCGCGCGTTTGACCTTCGGCGTCGCCGGACGAACCGGCCCAACTCGTGCTGACGCTCCACGCGGGCGACATGTAGCGGACGCCCATTCGGTAATACCGCTCGACGTTCTCCAACTTCTCGTCAATCGCGTAGCCGCCTTCGAGTCCCATCAACGCGGCGAGCTTCCCTTCGGCGGCGTTGCGGCGAATCTCCTCGGCGCTTGTCGCCAGCGTCCACGTCTCCGGGTGTTTTTCGGCGAGCGCGCGCACAAGGGCGATTTGGTCGTCGGCGCGTTTGACGGCGCGCTCGCCGCCGGTGCCGAAGTATTGCGGCTCGACCCAGATGGCGAAGAATTGTGCGTCGAGGCCGCCCTCTCTCATGCGCGGTGCGTCAAGATGAAGGTTCGTCGTTTTGTCGTTGATGTCAACGCCCTCGTCAAGCATGAACTGAACGGTGTCGGCGTGCATGTCAATGACGACCGAGCGACGATGAATCGAGTCGGGGGCGGAAACGTCGCCCGCCGGATTGTTGGCAGGTCGGATTTCAGTTTGGAGTTTATTTTCGGGCATGCGGCAACCTGTAAATAAGAAGGCGAGCAGCAGTGCCGCGCTTCCAAGTAGATGCGAATCGGAGACGCCTTTCGCCCGGCAGCGAGGGGGGCGGGAAAGAGAGAATTGTGCGCGTATCTTCCGGTGATTGAATGCCGTTAGCAAAGCGGCGCTCATGGTACGAGACGCCCCGGCGAAGAATCAAGCGCCTTGCCAACCCTCTCCGGTTTAAGCTATCGTGAAATTCATTTTGAGCCGCGATGAATGGCGGCGATTACGAACAGAACAGTATAAAACTGACCACCGACCACCGGTCACTGTTTCATAGGAGTAAATAACAACATGTTCTCTGAAGACGCGCCGAAAAAAGATGTGAAGACCGTGCGTATCGCTTCCGAAATCTGGAACGACGGCGAATTCATCAACTGGAACGACGCGCGCGTACATGTCATGTCTCACGTCATCCACTACGGTTCGAGCGTCTTTGAAGGCATCCGCTGCTACGCGACGAAGCGCGGCCCGGCAATCTACCGCCTGCGCGAGCACATGCGGCGACTTCTCAACTCCGCGAAGATTTACCGGATGGATCACAGTTTGACGCTCGATCAATTGTGTGAAGCGTCCGTCGAGCTTGTCCAGAGAAGCGGACTCGACCAGTGTTACCTGCGCCCGATTATCTTTCGCAGCTTAGATGAAGAGCGCCCGGCGTTCGGCGTCAATCCGTTTCCGAATCCTCTGTCGTGCTACATCGGCGCGTGGGACTGGGGCAAGTATCTCGGCGATGAAGCGATTGAGCAGGGCGTGGACGTGTGCGTCTCGACGTGGAATCGCCTGACGCCGAACTCGATGCCCGCGATGGCGAAGGCCGGCGCGAACTATATGAACTCGCAGCTCATCAAGATGGAGGCCTTAACGAACGGCTATTCCGAAGGCATCGCGCTTGATGATCGCGGCTTCGTCTCCGAAGGCTCCGGCGAAAACATCTTCCTCATCCACGACGGGAAAGTCATCACGCCGCCGTTGTCGTCCTCGATTCTCCCCGGCATCACGCGCGACAGCGTGATTCACATTTGCCGCGAGCTTCAGATTCCGGTCGTCGAGACAGGGATTCAGCGCGCCGCGCTTTACGTCGCCGACGAATTGTTCTTCACCGGCACCGCCGCCGAAGTGACGCCGATCCGCTCGGTTGATCGCATCACAATCGGCGCCGGCAAGCGTGGCGACATAACCGCGCGCATTCAACAAGTCTACTTCGAGATTACGAAAGGCGAGCGCCCCGCGCCCGGCGAGTGGCTCACCTACGTCAACGATTTCAAGCCCTCCGCCGACGCAAGCACCAACGGACATAAGGCGCAGGCGAGTGAGCCGGCAACGACGACGGCAGCGAGCGAGCCGACCGACCCGATGTCGAGTTACACCGCGCTGGTGACGGATTAAAGCGCCGGGAGCGCGGGGCATCCTTCGTGCCGTTGCCGCTGCAACTCCTCAAAGAATTTGTCTCGGCAGCGCACCAAATTAGGACTGACGCGCTTAGTTGTAATGGCTCAGATGAGGGTGGCGAAAAATGAGTGGCACAGCCTTGCAGTCTGTGCCATTGCGGCATCCACGGACTGAAGTCTGTGCCACCTCCCCCATAACTAAGGCATTACGCTTAGTTGTAATGCCTCAGTTACGGGTGGCAATTCAGGGCGCGGCTCACAAAACGCTCAGTTATTCGCAGGTCTAGACAAGCGTTGCCACCAATAACTGAGGCATTACGCTTAGTTTGCCTTGTTTATTGACGACTTCAGCGTTACCGGCTAGAATGCTTCTGGCGTCTCCGGTGCTCCACAATCTTTCCGGCAGCGTCGTCCTAGTCCCGAAACAAAACGATTCCTGAGACCCACCTCAACGCGCCCCGTTTCTTTGGCGCATCATCAATTCAGATTTACAAGCACCTCGGCTTTTCGCTTCTGTCCTAACTTTGAGCGCCTCGTTGCGGCGAACGCTTCAACCTCCACTTATGCCAATCAAGATTGACGACTTGCTACGAACAGCAACGCATTCCGGCGCCTCCGATCTCCACATCAAGGCCGGCTCGCCGCCCTTCATGCGCGTCGGGGGCGAGTTGAGGCCGATTCCCGACGTGCCGCGCCTGTCGCAGGAAGACACGCTCGACATGGCGTTTTCGATGATGTCGAACCGGCAGAAACAACGCTTCAAAGAATTTTTCGAGGCCGACATCGCCTACGGCGTTTCAGGACTCGGCCGCTTCCGCGCCAATGTCTTTCAGCAGCGCGGCACAATCGGAATGGTCTTGCGCATAATCCCCGACACGGTGCGCTCGCTCAACGAGTTGAGCATGCCGCCGGTCATCGAGCGCGTCGCCGCAGAACAGCGCGGCCTGATCCTTGTCACCGGCACGACGGGGTCGGGCAAGTCAACAACGCTGGCAGCGATTATTGATCACATTAACGCGACGCGGGGCGGCCACATCGTCACCATCGAAGACCCCATTGAGTTTCTCCACCGCGACCGTCGCTCGTTCATCTCGCAACGCGAGGTTGACGTTGACACGCGCTCGTTCGCCGAGGCATTGCGCGGCGCGCTCAGGCAAGACCCGGACGTGATCCTCGTCGGCGAAATGCGCGACAACGAAACGATTGCGACCGCGCTGACCGCCGCCGAGACGGGACACCTCGTCCTCTCGACACTGCACACCCTCGACGCCACCGAGACGGTTACGCGCAT
>JBPCPQ010000092.1:0-6738 GCA_050999015.1 Pyrinomonadaceae bacterium
GCCTCGTTCGCGTTCTACAATACGAAAGAGGAAGTTGATAAGCTCGCGGCGGCAATCGAGAGAGTTATTGAAGTGTTCAGCTAGAAAAGCGGTTAATGGTAAATCGTAAATGGTGAATGGAAACAAAATCAGTTTCCAATCCTCCACCAATCAGCTATCAACAATGAGTTACCATTTACCATTCACCACTTACTATTCACCATGTCTGAACTGAGCGAACTTTACCAGCAGGTCATCCTCGACCATAACAAGAAACCGCGCAACTTCCATAAGTTGGAGACGGCCAACCGCGTCGCCGAGGGAGTCAATCCATTGTGCGGCGATCAACTCACGGTTTACTTGGAGTTGAAAGACGGCGTGGTCGAAGACGTCAGCTTCGTCGGGTCGGGGTGTGCCATCTCGAAGGCGTCGGCGAGCATGATGACGCAGAGCGTTAAGGGAAAAACGGGCGAAGAAGCGAGAATTATTTTCGGCGAGTTTCACCGGATGGTGACGGGCGAACTTGACGAGGAAACAGTACCGAACGGCTTGGGGCGCTTAAAGATTTTCGCCGGTGTGCGCGACTACCCGGCGCGCGTCAAATGCGCGAGCCTCTCGTGGCACACGATGAGCGCCGCGCTCGAAGGGCAAGACACGGCGACGACCGAAGGCTCGGGGCCGGATTCAACTTCAGCACACACTTCCGCGTGAACGACACTGCATTGATAACGATCTGCCGTCGCATCCGCTCGTTTAGAGGAGGGCATAGCCCTCCTCTAAACAGTCGTCAGACGGGAATAATGTTTTATGATGGACGGCCTTTGTTGCCGTCCTTTTCTTTTGGGCGATAATGTCCCAGTAAGTATAATGCTCACGAAATCATTCCACCCGACGGAGTCATCAGGACGGTGAAAATATCCAGCATCGAGATGCGCGAGATCAGGCTGCGTCTCGTCCACTTTTTCGAGACCAGCTTTGGCCGCACGATTGAGCGGCGTATTTTGCTGGTGCGCGTCCTTGACGAAGACGGCGCGGAAGGTTGGGGCGAATGTACCGCCGGCGAGGGGCCTTTCTATTGCGAGGAGTGGATCGAGAGCGCCTGGGCGGTGACGAAAACATACCTCGCGCCGATGGTGCTCAACAAGGAAGTCGGAAGCGCCGCACAGATTTTCGATTCGATGGGACGGGTGCGCGGCAACCGAATGGCGAAGGCGGGCGTCGAGACGGCATGCTGGGACTTGGAAGCGCGCCGCCTCGGCGTTCCATTGTGGAAGCATCTCGGCGGCGTGCATCAAGAAATCCCCTGTGGCGTTTCCATCGGCATCCAAGACTCTTTCGACGAGTTGCTGGAAAAGATCGAACGTGAGCTTGCCGCCGGTTATCAACGCATCAAAATTAAAATTAAGCCGGGCTGGGACGCGAACGCCGTCGAAGCGGTGCGCGCACGTTTCCCCGACATCGCTCTGACCGTTGACGCCAATTCCGCCTACACCCTTGCGGACGCCCCGCTCTTCCGCGCGATGGACGCGCATCGTCTGATGCTCGTTGAGCAGCCGCTCGCTTATGACGACATGAGCGATCACGCGAAGTTGCAGCGGCAGATTGAGACGCCGGTGTGCCTCGACGAATCAATCCGTTCGAGCGACGACGCCCGCAAGGCCATCGAGATGAATGCTTGCCGCATCATCAACGTCAAGCTCGGTCGCGTCGGCGGGCACGCGGAGGCGCGGCGCGTCGAGCAAGTGTGTGGCGCGGCGGGAGTGCCGGTGTGGTGCGGCGGGATGCTCGAATCGGGAATCGGGCGCGCACACAACATTGCGATGGCGACGCTCGAAGGATTCACAATGCCCGGCGACGTTTCGGCGAGCGCACGCTACTGGGAAGAGGACATCATCGAGCCTACTGTGACTGTCACGCCGCACGGCACAATCGTCGCGCCCGACCGGCCCGGCATCGGTTACGAAATCAATGGTGATCGTGTTAAGGCTTTAACGGTCAGACGTGAAGTGATGTCGGCTCAGAAGCAATCTCAAATTTGAGATTTGAAATCTCAAATTAAAAACTAACGACCCCTATGCCCTCTGAACTCAGTCCGACAACAGCAAAAGCGTTGCTCAAGTATTTCGACGAGCGGCGGGAAAAAGTTCTCAGTTTGACCCGCTTACTTGTCGAAACCGAGTCGCCGTCGGGTGACGGGGAGGGAAGCCGCGCTGTAGTTTCACTTCTCGCCGATGCCGCTCGTTCCGTCGAGTGTGTGAGGAAAGTGGAGCACGTCGCTGCCGATGATGATTACGGCGAGCATCTCCGCGTGACCGCTTTCGGCGATGCAGCATCGGATACGCAAAGCATTTTGTTGTTGGGACACACCGACACGGTGTACCCGCGCGGCTCGTGGCGTGAAAGTTTGTGGCGCGAAGAGGACGGGCGAATCTACGGGCCGGGCGTGTTCGACATGAAGGCCAACTGCGCGCTCGCCGTCGAAGTGTTGCGCGCGTGTTGTTCGTTGGAGATTACTCCCGCCCGTCCGGTTGTCATGCTTCTCACGTGCGACGAAGAAGCGGGAAGCTTCAGCGGTCGCGCGCTCGTCGAAGAAGAAGCCCGTCGCGCCGCCGCCGTGCTGGTGCTTGAGCCGCCCGCGCCCGGAGGCCGAGTTAAAACGGAACGTAAGGGCACCGCCGGCTATACCATCACGGCGCATGGACGCGCCGCGCACGCGGGACTTGAGCCGGAGAAGGGGGCGAGCGCGATTCTTGAGATGGCGCGGCAGATCGAGCACCTGCATGCGCTGAACGATTTGGCGCGGGGCACGACAATCAACGTCGGGGTCATCAGCGGCGGGACGCGCTCGAACGTCGTCGCCGCCGAGGCGCGCGCCGACGTTGACGTGCGATTCACGACGATGAGCGAAGCGCAGCGCATCGGGCGAGTGCTTGGGGAATTGTGGCCGTTTGATGAGCGGGTGCGCCTGACAATCGAAGGCGAAATCAATCGCCCGCCGCTCGAACGCAGTGAGGCGGTGGTGGCTTTGTTCGACCATGCACGCCACGTCGCCGCCGCGCTCGATTTCGAGCTTGGCGAAACTTCGGTGGGCGGCGCGTCCGACGGAAACTTCGCGGCGGCAGTTGGTGCGCCGGTGCTCGACGGCTTGGGGATTGATGGCGGCGGCGCGCACGCCGACCATGAACACATCATCATCGAAGATGTCGCGCGTCGCGGGGCGCTGCTCGCAGGGTTGCTCGCTACGCTGTAATCATGAAGAGGAAAGGCGGAAGCCCGACCGGGAGGGAGGGCGTCTGTGCGGGCGCTAAATATAACACCGTAGCTTCCGCGCGGGCTTCCGCCTTTTCGGACAGCCGGAAAGATGTGAAATGACGCAAGCGAGAATCATTCAGGTCGGAAGCGCCGAGGATGTGAAGACTGCGCGCGTTCTTTTCAACGAGTACGCCGCGTCGCTCGGAGTCGACTTGTGCTTTCAGAATTTTGCGAAAGAACTGGCCGAGTTGCCCGGCGCATACTCACCGCCAACGGGTTGCCTGCTGCTAACCTTTGTCGAAAATGAGCCGGCGGGGTGCGTCGCTTTACGGAAGCTCTACGAGAACATTTGTGAGATGAAACGCCTTTACGTTAACCCGAAGTTTCGTGGCTTGAAGATTGGCGCACAATTGACGATTGAGGCGATCAACGAAGCGCGGCGAATCGGTTACGAGCGTATGCGACTTGATACGCATCCGACGATGGACAAAGCCGTTGCGCTTTATCGCTCGCTCGGCTTCACTGAGATTGAGCGTTACTATGATAATCCGGTCGAATGCTCAATCTTCATGGAACTGACTCTGTAGAATCGGAACAGGAATTGGTGCGATGACTAAAGTAAGTTTTTCCGTGCGGGAGAAAAAAGAGGGACGTGTGGCGCGATTAGGGCGAATCCTCATCGCGGGGATTTTATCAATTGTTTTTGTAATCGCTCCAAGCGCGTCTTTAATTTACGCGCGGGCATCCACGCGACCGTCAGTTGCCGCCCCCATCGCTTCGCGCGAGCCGGTGCGCGCGAAGCGCGGGATGGTCGCTTCGACGAGCCGCATCGCTTCTGAGGTCGGCGTTGAGGTGATGAAGCGCGGCGGCAGCGCGGTTGATGCGGCGATTGCCGTCGCGTTTGCGCTCGCCGTGACTTACCCGGAAGCGGGCAATCTGGGCGGCGGCGGCTTTATGATGATTCGCCTGAAGGACGGGCGCACGACGGCGATTGATTACCGCGAGATGGCGCCGGCGGCGGCGACGCGCAACGTGTTTGTTGATTCAAGCGGAAAATTGATCAAAGGCGAAGGCTCTTCGACGGTCGGCTATCGCGCGTCGGGCGTGCCGGGGACAGTTGCCGGCATGGAGTTGGCGCTGAAAAAATACGGCTCAGGTAAACTGACGTGGGCGCAACTCGTCGAGCCGGCGCGACGCCTCGCGGCGAATGGTTTTACCGTCGGTTACTCGCTGGCACGCTCGCTGCGTAACAGCGGCAAAGACATGCAGCTTTACCCTGAGAGCCGAAAGATTTTCCTTAACGACGGAAAGTTTTTCGACGAGGGTGATGTTCTTCGCCAACCTGATCTCGCCGCGACGCTCGGGCGTTTGCAGATTGACGGAGCGCGCGAGTTTTACGAGGGACGCACCGCACAATTAATCGCCGCCGACATGAAGCGAAACGCGGGGCTGATGACGCTTGAAGATTTACGGAGCTACACGGCCAAAGAGCGCGAGCCTCTGCGCACCACGTATCGCGGGCACGAAGTGATTTCGATGCCGCCGCCGTCTTCGGGGGGAATCGTCTTGATCGAGATGCTGAACATCCTCGAAGGATACGACTTGAAGGGCATGGGATGGTCGTCGTCGGAGAAGTATCATGTGATGGCGGAGGCGATGCGGCGCGCTTACGCCGACCGCGCCGAGTATATGGCCGACGCCGATTTCGTCCGCGTGCCCGTCGCCGGATTGATTGAAAAAAACTACGCTGCGCGTCTGCGCGGCACGATCAACGCGGAGCGCGCTTCGACGAGCGCAGCAATCCGCGCCGGTCAGCCAATCGGTTATGAGCCGGGAGAGACGACGCACTTCTCGGTGGTGGACGCGGAAGGAAACGCGGTGGCGAATACCTACACGCTGAACGACCTGTACGGTTCGGGCGTGACGGCGCGGGGGACGGGCGTTTTACTCAACGACGAGATGGATGATTTCACCGCGAGGCCGGGGACGCCGAACATGTGGGGCGCGATTCAGGGCGAGCGCAACGCCGTCGCGCCGCGTAAGCGCCCGCTTTCTTCGATGACGCCGACCTTCGTGCTGCACAAAGACGGCACGCTGTGGTTCGCTGTCGGCGCACGCGGCGGCACACGCATCATCAACGCTGTGCTGCAAATTATTACCAATATCATAGACCACGACATGAATCTACAGGCGGCGATTGACGCCCCGCGCGTTCATCATCAATGGCTGCCGGACGAATTGATCTACGAGCCTTACGGCATGTCGCCCGACACCGAGCGCGCCCTCGAAGCGCGCGGCCACAAAGTTGAGCCGGCGGTCAGTCCGCGCAACGTCGCCAGCGCCGAGGGCATCATGATTGAAGAGAAAACCGGAATGCGTCTCGGCGCAAGCGACCCCCGCAACGACGGAACTCCGGTCGGGTATTGATAGTAAAGAAAACACTGGTATCGGAGAGAAATAGATCGAAGTGAAGGTTTCTAATTGCGCCGATTGGTGATGCGGCAAGATGAAAACTCTCTTACTCTTACGACACGCTAAATCGAGTTGGGGCGACCCGGCGGCGCGGGACTTTGATCGTCCATTGAACAAGCGCGGGATGAAGGCCGCGTCGCTCATCGGGCGCTACATGCGAAAGCGCAAGGTGATGCCCGACGTGGTAATAAGTTCTCCCGCCGTGCGCGCCCGGCAGACAGCCGAGTTAGTAGTTGAAGCGGCGGGGGTTGATGTCGAAGTCAGGTTCGATGAGCGCATTTACGAAGCGAGCACCGATCAACTGATGGGCATCGTGTCAGAAATTGAAGAGCGCGCAAGTGTCGTTTTGCTTGTCGGCCACAATTTCGGCATTGAACAGTTCCTCGAACGTCTGACCGGAGAAGTTCGCCATATGCCCACCGCCGCGCTCGCGCAAATCAGTCTAGAACTCGAGGAGTGGGGCGAAGTGCGAGACCGCGCCGGAACACTCGATTGGATCGTTAAGCCGAAGGAATTATAGAATCGCTGGCGAAGCGAGTTCTAAAAGAAAATAACAAACTGATTGTTGATCCCCGTTTCAAGGAGTGACTACGTTGAAGATCATTTATCACATTCGCAAATCACTGAGCGCCGCGCTGCTGCTTTCAGTCGCGCTTTCGTCATCATTGTCAGTTGGTGCTATAGGCCGGGAAGTGAAAGGCGAGAAGACAAACGAATCGGCTCCGGCGACGACGATTCGCGTCGCGCCGCCCGCTCCGGTTTTTGACGACAAGGCACGCGTCGCCGAATTAGTGGCGCGGCGGGCGCGCGTCGCGCAAGAGATCGGGGCGAAAGGGATGCTGATTTTATTCAGCGCCGAGCCGCGGGTTTACACGAACGACGTTGATTACGAATACCGTCAGGAGAAAAACCTTTACTACCTGACACATCTGAAGCAACAGGGCGCGACGCTCGTCCTGCTGCCGGGCAACGAACGGATGCGAGAAATTCTATTCCTGCCCAAACGCAACCCCGCCCGCGAAACGTGGGACGGCT
>JBPCPQ010000210.1:0-2591 GCA_050999015.1 Pyrinomonadaceae bacterium
GGCGTGACGAACCGATTGCCGATTACGCCGACGGTGCTTGCCGCGCCGGCAGTGGACGCGAGAAGTTCCGTCGAACAAATCGGCTTCGCGGGTGCAGTCGCGCCACAAGCCGACCCGTGCGCCGGCCATCGTGAGTGGTACTTCTGGGGCGAGTGCGGCATCAGTCCGCCGCTCAACTTCTGGTTCGGCGTCCTGTCGCTCGCCGCAACATTAATTATCATCGCCAGCACATTCGTGATGAGCCGAAGACTATTCGGCGCACACGGAAAGCACGCCGAGGTCAGAGAAGTTGGCGGCGAAAAAGAGATTGTTGTTTCGAGGGCCGACAGCGAAATGTACTCGAATCCGAACAAATCCTTGTGGGCGATTGTCGCGCTGACAACCGCGCTGGCCTTTCTCGGCGTCTGGATGATAAAGCCTCACCGCGCGCACATCACGCCGTTCGGAAGTAGCTTGCTGGTGCTAATCTCGCTCGTCTGGGCTGTGGCAGCAATAGTTCTGGCCGTGCGTTATAGCGAGTCGCTGTTCAAGCAGGCGGCGCGGCGTGTGATCGCCGGAAGCGACTGGCTGTTGCCGTGGGTGCTTTCGATTCTGGCGGTGGTCTGCGTCGCCGTCGGCCTCTGGTCGTTCGGCAGGTACAATCTTCCGGCGCTACTCGTCTCAGACATTCTGTTCGTCGCCGTGCTGTCGGCGGCAGCGATTCTTGTAATCTTGATGGCGGTCGTTAAAGGCGGCGAGATGCAGCGCGGGCCGGGCAAACTCCTGATGTTCTTCGTCGGCGTGTGGCACGCGCTCCTGCAAATCGCCGTTCCGCTTCTGCTCGTCAAGCGTGGCACGCCGCTCGTGTGGGCAATCGCGTTCGCGTTAATTTTCGTTCCTATTCTGTTAGGCGAATGGCTGATGAAGCGCAACAGTCGCGCCGGGCTTCTCATCACGTGGTTTATTTACGGCGCGTTGATGCTGTCGCTGACATATCTTCCGTTCTTGCGTCCGACTGATACAGACGCGGCGATGTTTATGAGCGACCGGTGGCTCGGCTGGGCGGGGCTGGTGCCGTCAATTATCGCGGGATTGGTCGGCGCGGTGTTGTGCTGTCTGTGGTTCGGTTGGTACTTGGCAATCGCGCTCGCTTTTCATGGGCACAACAACGAGGTGGGCGGCGCGGCGCGCATCGAGCGTTTCAAACAAATGATTCGCTTCCGCCTCACCGAAAACACTCTGACCGGCTACGTCATTGCCGTTGACGATCCACAAAAAGAGGGGCACTTGCTGAAACCGAAACTCGTAGACGTGTTTCATCTGAAAGTTAAAGGCAGCGGGTGAATTGAAGAAGGCAAAAGTAAAAAGATAAAAGGCAAAAGTGGAAGGCCAGCGTTGTTATGATGTAATCACTTTCTCGGTTGTGTCTCTGCATTAGAGATGAAAAAGATCGGTGGCCGTTTTGTATTTCACTTTTACCTTTTGCCTTTTTACTTTTGCCTTCATGCTTGTGTGGTTGATTCACTTCGCTTGTTTGAGACAGAATCATTCGTAAATCCAAAAGTCGTAAGAGAGGATTTGATTGACGTGGAGATAATTGAAAATTCTGAGCGGTGGCGCGAGAGTTACGTGAAGTGGTCGCAATGGCCGGACGCGATGCCGTCGCGCGACAAGCTGGGCCACGACTATCCGTATGTCATCAACAAGCGCGCGCCGTTCGTCCCGGCGCGGCGCGCGCTGCCGATGATGAATCTTGCGCTCGTCACTTCCGCCGGCGCATTTATTGACGGCACCGACAGCTTCGACATGGACGCGCCGCGCGGCGACATCAGCTTTCGTGAGATTCCAATCGAGATCGAGGCCGAAGACTTGCGCTTCGCGGCGCGCGGCTACGACCCGGCGGCGGTGATGGAAGACATCAACTCGCAGCTTCCGCTCGCGCGCCTTTTCGAGTTCGCCTGCAACGGCATCATCGGCCAACTCAATCCGGTCTTCTGGAGTTTCTGCGGCTTCATCCCCGACGCTGAACGCCTCGCGCGGCGGACGCTGCCGGAGTTTGTTGAGCGTGTGAAGCGCTACGAAGCGCAGGCGGCGCTCCTGATTCCGGCGTCGCGTCTGTGTCATCAGACGATGGCACTCGCCGCGCGCGCGCTTGAGATGGCAGGCATTCCAACGATGATGCTTACGGTTGACCGGGATGCGGTTGAGACCGTGCGCCCGCCACGCGCCGCTTACTACAACGGCGCGTTCGGCAGCGTCGCCGGTCGCCCCCTGTGGCCGGAGCACCAGCGCCGCGTGCTCGACGAGGCGCTCAGACTCATCGAGCCGATGGATGCGAGCGGCGTGCATAAGCTCACCGTGGACCTCGAAACCGCCGTCGAAATCGGGCGCGGCGAGAAATAAAGTCCGACGATGCTTAAAAAAACAGTGGCCGGCGCTCACTTGATTAAGAGCGCCGGCCACTGTTTTTCGCGAAGGGATAATTACAACAGAAGACCCAAATTTCGCCCGAATTAGCTAAGTGGTGTCCTTTGTCAGCCTACTCGTCTCAATGTATGATTCCTGCTCTCTCAGGCGTTGCAGCACCGAGAGAAGCTCCTCAAAGCCCTCGC
>JBPCPQ010000392.1:0-3444 GCA_050999015.1 Pyrinomonadaceae bacterium
TGTTGACGGTTGACTCGACCGGCTACCGGTTCCGCGTCACGACCCACAAAGACGGGAAGAGTTACACTAGCACTGCCGAACCGGCAAAGTACGGGCGCACCGGCCGCCTCTCGTTCCTCATGGATCAATCGGGAATTAAAAGCAAAGACACGGGCGGCAAGCCGCTCAAACCTTCTGCGGCAAAGAACTAATAAGTGTTAACTCGCCCGCCGTATAGTTGCGCCCGCCGGAAGGAAGGAGTTCGCATTATGAATACCTCGCACTTGTTCACCGGTTACGCACATAAACTTACCGTGGCTTTCGGTGCCGCCTCCGGCTTATTCATGGCATTGATAATTGCGGGCGCGTTTACGACGCCAAGCGTGGGAGCGCAGACGCCCATTACGACCGAGCAGGAAGCCGCCGTGACTGATTCACAAAACCTCAAACGCGGCAACTCGACGGTGAAAGGGCGCGCGGTTTACGACGACACGGGGCGGCCGGTGCGCCGCGCGCGCGTGACGCTGGTTGACCCGAACGAGCGCGCTAAGTCGCGCATGGGGGCGACCGACGGGCGCGGCGAGTTTCGCATCGAGCGCGTCGCCGCCGGTAAATACTACGCGGCGGTGGAAGCGCCCGGCGTCTTGTCGCTGATGAGCTTCTACGACTTCGGCGACTCGACCTCCGAGCAGATTATTTTCGAGCAAAGCAAAAGCTATTTCGAGGAAGTCTCCGTAAACGGCACGAGCGACGTCGAAGTCAAAATTCGCGCGCGGCGCGGCGGCATCATCACCGGCAAGGTGACATACGCGGACGGCGACCCGGCGATTAACGCGCAGATCAGCGTCTGGCGGAAAAGTCCGGGCGCGCAGGGCGCGGCGGGACGGCTGGCGCAGGTGCTGACTGTGTTCGGCGGGGGACGTGCGAGGGATGCGCTGTGGACGGATGATCGAGGCGTTTACCGCGTCCCTGGCCTAGCCCCCGGCGAGTACTACGTCAGCGCCGCCGAGGCGGACAGCCCGGAAGTCGAAGAAGGCAAGCAGGTGATTCACCGCGAGGGTCAGGCGTCACTGAACGTGACGTATCACCCGGCGGCGATTAACTCACACAACGCGTCGCCGGTGAGAGTCGAAGCGGCGCGCGAGACGGGTGACATCAACATCACCGTCGCCGAGCGCAGCACGCACAAGCTGGCCGGCAAAGTCGTCGCGCGGCGCGACGGCCAGCCGCTTAAGCGTGCGATGGTCAGTCTTCAGAGCGGAGACGAGAGCGCCGTCGCGTTTCCGTTCTTCGGCGATCAGGTGAAGGGGACTGACGATCAGGGGCGCTGGTCGTTCGGCGAAGTGCCGGACGGCACTTACACCGTGACAATCGAGCCACCTTACGAGCCTCCGCCGCCCGCCCCGGCGGGCGACGCGCAAGCCGCCGCCCGCGCGCCGAGAAAACGTTTCGCGGCGAAGCAGCAGGAGATCGTCATCGCGGGCGCCGACCTTGCGGACGTGACGATTGAGATGTCCGAGGGCGGGCGGATTTCCGGCACCGTGCAGGTCGAGGGCGGCAAGCCGCTGCCGCCGAACGTCTACGTCACGACGAAACAGACGGGCGCGGGAAGGATGATGATGTTCCGCCCGCAGGCGCGCGTCGAGGCCGAAGGGAAGTGGACGCTGGAAGGCGTGCCGGCGGGCGACGCACACCTGAGCGCCGGCGTCATGCCGGACGATAACAAGTTCTACACCAAGTCAATCACTCTCAACGGGCGTGACGTGGCGGGCGAGCCGATCAAAGTTTCGGAGGGCGGGACGGTGTCGGGAGTCCGCGTCGTCATTTCGTCGGAGGTCGCGACGCTCGCGGGGCGCGCGCTCGCGGCGCAGGACGGTAAACCGCTTCGCGGCGGAGTCGTCGCGCTCGTCCCCGCCGACCCCGGCAAGTGGCGGTCGCGCGATGCATTTCTCTACGGGAACATTTCGGCGGAAGGTGCTTTCACTGTCAACGGTGCGCCGGGCGAATACCTCGTCGTCGTCTGGCAATCAGCGGAAGCGGCACCCGCGTTCGACGAAGAGTATATTAAAGCTCGCGTCGCGGACGCGCCGCGCGTGACGCTCCGTACCGGCGAGCGCAAGAGCCTTGACCTCACGGTGCCGCCCGGCAAGTGAAGGTCAAGCGGTGCGAGGGGATGCGTCGCCGGAGCGAAAGGCGTCTCGCCTGCGGTGAGCGTGATGGCGCGAATCTCTTTCCGATCCCGGCTTAATATAATTGCGTCCATTCTTCGCGTGCAGCTACAATGATGGCGGATGCGGGCGGTCGCAGACGTAAATGCGGCAGTTCTTTCATGCCTGATTCAAGCCTCGTCACGGCGTTGTGAGGTCGTCGCCCCTCCGAAGCGACCGCGCGTAAGCCGTAATCTCTTATCTTTTCCCGACGCTACCGACCGCGCTCGCACATGAAAGCGCGCCGCCAGATTGATGGTGATATGCCGGAATTAGTGCGTTCCATCGCAAACCGTCTGCGCGTATTCATCGGCAATCGCCGCTACGCCGCGCGGTATCAAACGCGCCTTCCCGTCGTCGTCGCGCTGGAAGAACAAAAGACGGGCATTCACCGCACCGACGCCGGTCGTCTCCCGCCGCTCAGAGGTCATACGCGGGACATCAGCACAACGGGCGTCGGGCTTATCGTGCCCGCCATCCGCATCGGAGACCGCTACCTTACCGGCGAAGCGCAGACCCTCGCCGTCACCCTTGATCTTCCAACCGGCCCAATTCAACTGCACGGCATCGTGACCCGCTACGAACCGCTCGACGATGACGAAGAGGACGTGGGCTACCTCATCGGCGTGCATATCACAGGCATGGCCGACACCGACCGTGCCCGCTTCACGCAACACATCCGCACGGTAGCTAACGGATGAAGGCGGAGGGATGAGGGATGAAAATGAGGAGATGTTACATAAGTCTTTTCTTACTTCAGCCCTCATCCCTCCGCCCTCATCCCTCCGAACCGGAGCCAGCCGAAAGCGGCGGGGACGTGAAAATCGGGTTGCGGGGTCTCAGTCGGTCGCCACGCGAGGTAGCCGCGCGACGCGCCCGTGCCGACGCAGCGGAATAGACTCGCGCGCCAACGCTCGCCCGCGCGCGGCGGTCGTTTCAGTAAGGCATTCCACGGTATGCGCATCGCAATCGTCACTCGATCTTCACTGATGCGCGCCGCCACGCTCATGCGGGACTCGTAGTGCCAATCGGTTTCGCGTTTCGTCGTCGTCGTGTGAATCCGTAGGTCGAGCCATTCGCCGGTCGGCGCGGCCTCAAATTCAAAATACCTTTCCGGCGCGTCGGCGCCCGGCGTGATGAAAATTTCGCACACGTCACGCTCCCACAGGCCGATGGTTTTTTGATCCAGTATGGGCAACTCGCTGAGAACGGGCGGCTCTGACTGTCGGCAGACGAAGCGCACGACGAGCGCCTTCTC
>JBPCPQ010000473.1:0-7441 GCA_050999015.1 Pyrinomonadaceae bacterium
TTCATCTTCTTGTCCTCCCGGTAACTCAAGTGGCGTGACGAGCGACGGAACGTACAGTCCGAGCACGCCATTGACTCGCCTGATGTGCCCGAACTTGTTGGCGTTCGCCAGATGCCGACAGTTCCACGTCAACAGAAAGTCGCATCGGTGATACGAAGCTACGGCGAGATGTAGCGCGTCGCCGACCGGATCGGCGGGCATCAGCTTGTGCCGGATGTAAGCCTCCACGATCTCGAAGACGGCTTCTTCAACCGCCAACAGCGGCAAGGCGCTCACCAACTCTATCGCTTCCTTCTGGTGCGGGTGATCGCCGCGCCGCAGTTCATCAAGCGTGGCAACGCTGGTCAGACGAAGATAGTTGCCGCCCGCTTCATCCCACCACTGCCGAGTCCACTGTCTGCGCGCCACCATCTCCGGCTCTGTGCGCCCTTCGTGATAGAAGCTGGGGATGGAAGTCTCGATGTAAACTTTCGGCGTCATTCTCGTTGATACGACTACGACTTTCCTCTTTAGTTGCTGACCATTCTTTAGCCGTGCGCCAGCCGCTATTGTAGCTGCTCAAGCAACTATTAAGAAAGAAGAATGAGAAGGGCTCGGCACGCTCGTCCGAATCTCCGCTTTCGAGTAACAACGATCACATCGGTCAGTTTCTCTCGGTCAATATCATTTTGTGGTAAGAAGCGCCTTCTGTGCTTCTTCTCTTACCTCTGTGGCAGGATCACACAGGGCGTGCTTGATTAACTCTGTAGCTTCCACTCCGCCTAGGTGACTTAAGCCATGTACTGCGCTGTCTCTCACTCGCGGATCGGTATGAGCCATCATCTTTTTGAGATTAATAAGTGCAACACTTCCTTTAATGAATTCACCCAGCGATTCACCGATCTTCCAGATGTCGAGGTCGGAAGCGAATGGTTCACTGATAATGAGCAATAAAGCGTCGAACACTCGTTGAGCAACGCCGCTTCTTTCTTCTAGGGTAAGGTCCAGTCTTTCTACCATGCTATCAAGCGCAAACAGAGCATGCCACAAGCGTCGCTCATCTGGATCGCCAGACATTGGATTGTGAGAGTTATTGCTAACCAGTGACTTGGTTAATGCGACGAGCAAGCGGCGGTTGCTAAAGACAGAGGCAGCAGATATTGCCTGCGAACGTACCGCCTCTGATTCATCGTAAAGACACCGCACCAAACTATCGATCACGTCGGCGCGCTCTCTAACATAAGGCGCTATGTTAGCCAACGCGGATAAGCCCTGACAGCGAACCTCTGGGTCGGTATCTGTGATTGAGTTTAGTAGTTCATTTGTCCATTGCCTTAAAAGGGAGTCAGAAAGATTTTCATCTTCCATCGTGAGCAGTTCAAGAAGCGTATCCCATGCTTCTGCGCGGTGCGTGGCTGAACGACTCTGTTGGAACATTGATAGCAAAGCATTCGCACACGCCTCAAGTCCGAGCGATTCGCGCCACTGACGCAACTGCTCCGCGCTTACTAGGACTCTAGCACTCTCTTCATTTGACATGTTAAAGCTCACATCAACTCCTGTCTGTTAATAACCGAATGCCCATCTAAGCCCATTCCATAGGCTACTTGCTGCTCCAGAAATTGCACGACCAATCACTCCACCCGCAACAGCGCTTTTGATGCTGCGCTCAGCCGCCGTGCGCCCACCATCCCAACCAACTGGCGGAACTTTGAATTCACTCGCCGCTTGCTGTGAGAGTCTAATGGATGATTCAAATTCAGGAAATAGAGGTGGACCACCCGGACCGCCATCACCAAAGCAGTTCTTGGCAATGTCCGCAACGGCATTCTTCAGTTGATTTAGGGATTGACTAATGGCTTTTTGGTGCCCTGCATCAAGTCCACCAACGCGAATGGCATTCTGGAGTCTTCTATTAATAGCTTGGCGCGCGTTCTGAGCCTCCTGAACTGCACTGGCGCACCGTTCCCTTTTCCCTCCCTGTGGCTCTGGTGCAGTGGTCGGTTCGGTATTCGGCGGGGTAATGGTCGTCGCCGACCGCCGCCCACCCGTCAGTAATCTCCGTCGGGTTCGACGTGTAGATCACCCGCCCCATCGAATCGCGCCACAGGTGGACGCCCCGGAAGCCGCCGACGCTGCCCGGATGCTGCGAGGCAGTAGCGCGCCCGCGCCCCGCCCCGTCGTAGTATTCAATGCTGTAAAGCTCGGTGCCGGCCACCATTGTCGTGTAGCTTTTCTTGCTGTTCATCGCCGCCGGGTATTCCCATCTGGTGTACGCGCCGTTCGCCGTGTTGGTGACCCGGAGAATGCGCCCCACCCCGTCATACTCCATCGTCTCGGTCGGCCCGCCGGCAGTGTTCTGCGTCGTGTTCGGCTGCGGCGTCCGCCGCGCCGTCAGCGCCCCCGTCTCGTACTTGTACTGCATGTTCACCGAATACTCGTCCGCGTCGTTGACGGTATTCGGGTACGCGAACGTGTTGCGGTTCACCCCGTCCACGAAGTTGTCGTTGTAGCTGGCGACGGTCTGGTGCCCCAACTGATCGCGCGTGAAGATCACCGACCCCGTGGTGTTATAGCCGGTATAATTCGAGACCGACCTGTTCACGTCGCCCGGCGCGTCCACATCCCAGCGGCGCTCCTGAATAAGATTGCCGCGCCACTGCCCCACATTCGGATCGTGCTGTGTCGCCGCGCCCTGATTCTCTAAGTACTCGCCCGTGGCGTCGTAGTAGTAATCAATCTTGGAAACCAACGTCCACTGTGTAGTCGTGATGTCGAAGACGTGGCGCGCGCTCACTAGCCCGATGATCCGCCCGTCGAGATAAGCTTGATCCAAGCGGTAATCGGTGTAACTCGCGCGCAGAAGGGTAGTGCCGTTCGCGGCGTATTCATAGACGATGTAGGGCAAGCCGTACTGCGCGTATGGCCCGTAATCAATCGTGGTGCGCCGCCGGTTCCCGGCCTCGTCGTAGATGTTCGTCTCCGCGACGCGTGGGTTCTTTTGGTATGGCAGGTTTGGGTCGTCCTGGGTGTAGCCGACCGTCGTCCACTTCCTGCGCGCCCCGCCCGACCAAATTTCGGTCTGCGTCGTGAGTCCGTTCGCCCACCCCGAAGTCGCAAAGAACTCCTTGTGGATCGTGCCGTCCGGCATCGTCACCTGACTCCATGAGCCGTCCGCCGCGACGCTGTAGCTCGTCACCGTCTCCGCGCTCCCATTCATCACCCCGTACTCAATCGAGTCCCGGCGCTCAGTGAAGCGCGGGCAGTCGGATTGCGCGGAACTGCCGAGCAGCGGGCTGCCCGGCAGGTTATAAGCCGTGTAAGACAATTCGTGATTGTCCTGCGCGTGGTGCGCGATCTTCCACACCTGCCCCCACGACGTGTAGTGAAAGCGGTAGTACGAGCCGTCGGCGAAGCCGACCTGCGTCAGCACCCGCACGCTTGAGCCGTTCGCCGCGCCGTTGACGTTGAGGCCGGGGAAGTTGTGCTGGATGGTGAGAGGGCCGTAGCCGAACGTCACGAGCGTGGACTCCATGCCCGTGCGGGGCTGGGAGATGTAAGAAAGATTCTCGTCCGCGTCATAGTTGAAAGTGACGACGCGCCCCAGCGTGTCGGTGATCGTCGTGACGTATCCGAGAGTGTTGTAGCCGACGGAGACGGCGTTGCCGTTTCTATCTTTGATCTCGACGCATCGCTTCTCGCCGTTGACCGAAGGCGCGAAGGTGTACTTCGTGCCGTCCGTCGTCCGCACCAGCGCCCACCCGTTGTCGTAGGCGAGCATCTGCGTGTAAGAGCTGTCCGCCGATTCGTAGATGCCGGTCGTCCCGCTCGTGCCGACGTAACGCATCTCGACTCTCCCGCCCGACGGCGTGATCATCATGTAGGCGTAAGCGCCGATTTGCGAGTTGTAATACTGCTGCTGAATCGTCGGGAAGCCGAGGTGAAAGCCAACGCCGGGGAAGCCCCGGTCGGCGTTGAAGCGGATGGACGCCCCCTGCTTCGTCCACACGAGCGAGTTATAAACAAGCGACAAGTTGACATCGAGGCCGGCGCGACCGGGTAGATTAAGCAGCGGCGTGCTCCAGTTGAAGTTGCGCGAGCCGAGGTCAACGCCCGGCCCGCCGGTCTCGTTCTGCGGCAGCGTGCGCGGCGTCGCGTAATCGGGGTCGCTCGTCGGCTCGTCGTAAGTGCCGTCACAGTCCGGGTAGCTCGGATCGGTCGTCGGGCACTGCCGCAAATTGGCGCTGATCGGCGCGGGGGCCGTCGGCTCCGGCGCTTTGTCGCGGCGCGCGTCTTCGATGTTCTTCAGCTTCGACGCGAAATCGTCGGGCACGATTGGCGGCGTCCCGTCGAAATTTCCGTTTGAATTGGCACCGTGCGCGCGCGGCGGCGGAGTCGGGCGCGGCGATTGTCGCCCACCGCCATTCCCATTGCCGTTGCCCCCGCCGTTACCCGGATTGCTGGGGCTAATGAGCGTTGCGAGCACGACGGGCGCGCTCGCGGAGCCGCCCGCCGACACCTTACCCTCCAATGCCGTGATACGGCGCGCGCCGTCAATAATCGCGGCGCGCCTGCCTTCGGCGCTCAGCTACGGGCGCATCGTCTTGATCAGTCTGGCGATGCCTGCGACGAGCGGTGCCGAGGCAGACGTGCCCGTAAATGGTGAGGGGGAGGGAACAACCAACCTCGCAATTCTCCCGTCATCACCTTCTGCCGCGAACCACCGAAGCGAACCGAAGTCGAAGGACTCCGCCGCCCCGCATGATGGTTGAACTTCCTACCACCTATCACTTTTGAGTATTTATTATTCGTAGCTCAATGCCGCCACCGCGTCCTGGCGGGCGGCGCGAAGGGCGGGATAGAGCGCGCCGACGGTGCCGCCGACAATTCCGATGAGAAGCGAGATGAGAATCCAGCGCGGCTCGATCTCGACGGTCAAATTAGTCGCGCGCATCACCGCGAAGCGGGCGATGAATGTCAGGACGACGCCGAGGATGACGCCGAGCACGCTCACCAGAAGCGCCTCCTGTTCGATGATCCACGCGATGGCCGTGCTCGACATGCCGAGCGACTTGAGAATGCCGATCTGCCGCGTGCGCTCAGTGACGGTGGTGTACATTGCGAGCAAAATGACGAGCAGACTGATCGCGGCGGCGACTGCGACGACGACGCCGATGAAGACGTTCAGAGCGGGCACCCCCGACGCATAAAGCTCCGGCAAATCGCGCATGAAGATGAGCTGCAACTCGGGGAATTTCTCCTGAATGCGCGCGGCCACATCTTCTTGCTGCGCCGGGTCGTCGCACGCGACGAGAATTGTCGTCGCCCGATTCTCGACGCCGACCTGTTCCTGCATCACCGCGAGCGGAATCTTGATGCGCCCGCCGCCCGGCGGTTCGTAGACACCGACGACCCGGAACGCGCGCTCGTAGAGTTGCACCGTGTCGCCGACTTTCGCCTCCCGCTGTTCGATCCAGATTGAATCAACAATCGTCTCGTCATTGCCCGCAGGCAGACGCCCCTCGACGACCTTCAGATTAGCGAGCTTGATGTACTCGTCGAAAGGAACGCCGTCAATGATTCGCACGCCGAAGCCCGTGTCAGTGCCGACGGTGTTCTGCCCGATGGCGACGGCGGCGCGCACGCCCGGCAGTTGCCTGATGTCATCGGCGATTGAAACGTCGAGACTAAATGGTTGCGCGCCGCTCATGCCGAGCGTGCCCGAAGCGCGCAGCATGATCTCCGCGCCGACGCCCGCCTCGCGCCTGCCGCGCTCGCGCAGGACGCCGTGCGCGAGTCCCACCGTGAAAACAATTAGCAGCACGCCGACCGCGACGCCGAGCACGCTCACGAAGGTGCGCGCCGGGCGGTGCGCGATGTTGGATAAAACGAGATTGTCCATAGCTTCTTTCAAACGCGGGTGACGATTGACGACGCGACGCACTCCGCCCGGCACAGTCCGCCACACGAGAGTCGAAAGGCCGATGCCCGTCCAGAAAATTGTTCCGGCTTTGCGCACCAGTGCAAGCGTCACGCCGGCAGTGGTGCCGAGTCCGAGTGTGTGCAGGATCAATCCTGTTCCGCCCTCGTAAACTCCGATGGTCGCGGGCACGAACCCGAACACGAAGTTAATAACTTTCGTCAGCGACTCGATTATATAAGGCACGCCCGCGCCGGGGTCAAAGCCGAGCATCCTGAGCGTGACGTAAACCTCGATAACGGACGTGACGTGCGAAAGGAAATCAAGTCCGATCATCGCGAAGAACGCACCGCGCCGGTGCCGGTAAAAATCGTAAACATTCGCTTCGAGAAGATGCACGCCTTCGCGCCGTGCGAGGAGAAGCTTTCTTTTCAGGCCGAGCTTGACGAGTCCGTCCACAAGCGAGGTAAGTGGCATCATGCGCCGGCTCGCGGCCCACCCGACGGCGAGAAGCGTCAACAGCGCCGAGGTCGCAATTCCCAGGAGCACATACAGCGCCACGTCCGGCAAATCGTAAGACAGAAGCATCACGCACGCACCGCTCAGGATGAACAGCGCGACCGACAGGTTATAAAGAAGGTTGTCAACGACGAGCGCCCGCACACCGACGCCGAGCGGGACGCTTTTCCGTAAGAGCGCCGCTTTCGTCGCTTCGCCGAGCAGCGGGCCGGTGAACGTGAGGAACGTGATCGCCTCGCCGCCAACGCGCGCGAAGAATGCTTGAAAGAAATGAAAGCCGCGATGTTCGGGCGGCACCGCCGTGCTCATCGCGAGCGTGCGCAGGGCGTGACGCACGGCGATGATGGCGAGCAGCGCGAAAAAGCCGAAGCCGATTTGTTTGAGGGCGTCGAAGATCGGCTGCACACCGACCTTGTTGACGATGAACAGCAGCAATCCGATACCGAGCAGGAAAGCGAACGCTTGCGCGTATACCATAAAACGGCGCGCTTTCTTTTTGGCGGGAATGGTGCTGGTGTGAATTTGCCCTTCTCCATCAGAGGACGGCGAATTTGCGTCAGCGATCTTGTCGGTCTTATTCGGCATGCGGTCTTCAGTCTGACTCAACGGGGCTATCCGTTCTCGACGGTGACGAAAATAAATGACGCTGGATTCCGCCGCGTAGCGGCGAGTTGAGTTTAGCCCGGCGTTTCAACGCCGGGAAAAAGTGACGAGAAATTAATTCGGTCGCGTCAGCGACGACTGAGTTCAACCGTCGCTAACGCGACGCAAAACCAAATGGCATCACTCACCGTGCGTTAAAACGCACGGCTAAAGTCACGTGCCGCGACGCGGCAGAAAGCAGCACGGCTATTTCATTACCAGTCCGTTTTCAGTTTTCGCGGCGACGGGCGCGACGGGTTCGGTCTGCTGTGACATGACTTCTTTGATAATCCTTCCGGGGAAAGTTCTGAAGCCCTGTCGCCACAGAGCGGGGACAGAATTTCCGCCCTCGCCGAGTTGACCTGTGAGCGCGAGAATTGT
>JBPCPQ010000192.1:0-2556 GCA_050999015.1 Pyrinomonadaceae bacterium
TCGCCGAAAGCGACAATCTTCGGTAAACTTTTCCCCGAAGAAGAATTGATCGCAGGTGTTGTCGTTTTGTCGTCGCGTCTCGTCGCCGCTTGATCGTTCTGCGGGGTGCGTCCGGCGCAGGCGGCGAAAAGAAGTAATCCGAGAAGGGTTAAGCAGAGTAAATATCGTTGCATGATTGAATTATACAAGGTTTCCAAACAGGTGCCCTCCGGCGCGGAGGTGCTAACGATTCTTCATTCACTTGACTTGACCGTCGCCGACGGGCAGTTCGTTTCCATCGTCGGGCCTTCGGGTAGCGGCAAGTCCACGCTGCTCGGACTCATCGCCGGCCTCGACGCGCCCACGTCCGGCGAGATTCGCATTGACGGTCAAAATATTACGCGGATGAGCGAGGACGATCTGGCCGCGTTGCGCGGCGCGAAAATCGGCTTCGTCTTTCAATCGTTCCACCTCATTCCGTCGCTGACCGCGCTCGAAAACATTCTCGTGCCGATGGAGATGGCCGGAGTCAAAGACGCCGCGACGCGCGCCCGCCGTCTGCTCGAAGACGTTGACCTCGTCGCGCGCTCTCACCACTACCCTTCGCAACTCTCCGGCGGCGAGCAGCAGCGCATCTCAATCGCCCGCGCTTTCGCCAACAATCCGTCAATCTTGCTGGCCGATGAGCCGACCGGCAATCTCGATTCGCGCAACGGTCAGCACGTCTTCGATCTGATGGTGGAGATGAACCGGCGGCACGGCGCGACTCTCGTCCTCGTGACGCACGATCACGACTTGGCGAGCCTCGCCGGCCGGCGCATCGCGCTGAAGGACGGGCGCGTGGCGAGCGACAGCGACGGCGAGCAGGCTTCCGCCGAACCTGACGAGCAAGTGATGGAAGAGGAGGCGGCGAGAAAATCTTGAGATTCATCCTGAACATGGCGCGGCGCGAGATTCGCTCGTCGTGGAAGCGTCTGCTGTTTTTCTTCCTTTGTGTCGGTATCGGCGTCGGCTCGATCATCGCGCTCCGCTCGACGATTCAGAATGTCAACGCGGCCATCGCGGGCGAAGCGCGACAACTTCTCACCGCCGACGTGCAGGTTGATTCGAGCCGATTGTGGACGCCGGAGACACGCGCCGTCGTTGAGCGTGTCGCGCGCGCGCCGCTTGTCGAAGCGCGAACCGAGACAATCGAAGCGAGCACGATGGTGCGCCCCGCCGACGAATCACGCGACGGTGCGATGATGGTCGAATTGAAGGGCATCGAGTCGCCGTTTCCACTCTTTGGTGAGTTCACGCTCGCCGGCGGTGGGCGCTTCGATTATTCGCTGCTCGACGGAAACGGCGCGGTCGTCGCACAGTTGCTGCTCGACCGCCTCAACTTGCGTGTCGGCGACGCGGTGAAGATCGGCACCGAGACGTTTCAGATTCGCGGCGTGATTGAAACCGAGCCGGGCGCGGGGAGCAGTTTTCGTCTCGGCCCGCGCGTGTTCGTCAGGCGCGACGCGGTTGAAGCGGCGGGGCTGACCGGCTTCGGCAGCCGCGCCCGCCGCAAGATTCTTTTGCAAACTCAGACCGACCGGATGGAAGGTCTCGTCGCCGAACTCCGCCGCGAATTGAAAGGCCAACTCGTTACGGTGCGCTCTTACAAGGAGTCGCAGGAGAATCTTGGCGCGCAGTTTGCCCGCGCGGAGAATTACTTGTCGCTGACCGGTCTGGTCATTCTCGTGCTCGGCGGCATCGGCGTGTCGAGCGTGACGCGCGTCTTTATAGAACAGAAGCGAAAGACGATTGCGATTCTGAAGTGCGTCGGCGGGACGGGCGCGAAGATTACCGCCGCGTATCTTCTCCAAGTCCTATCGCTCGGCCTCGCCGGAAGCCTCTTCGGAATCGTGCTGGCAAAGCTCGCGCTTCTGTTTGTGCGAGGCTACTTCGGCGAAACGCTGCCGGATAACATCAGTTACGATTTACGTCCGGGGGCCATCGCGCAGGGCGTCGGCCTCGGCATCCTCATCTCGATTCTTTTCTCGGCGCTGCCGCTGCTGCGCGTCCGCCACATCAAACCCAATCTACTCTTGCGCGGCGGCGAGACGCGGCTCGGCCTGCTGCGGCGGTTCGACGCCGTGTGGTGGGCGACGGGATTTGTGGTCGTTGTCGGGCTGGCAATCATCGCTTCGTGGCAAGCAGGGTCATTGCGCGTCGGATTGTTTTTCCTCGGAGGACTGGCTACAGCCGCCGTCGCGCTTCAACTCGCGGCGTGGTTGCTGATTTTCGTCGTCCGGCGCGCGCGCAATTTAAGCTCGTTCGCTTTGAAGCAGGCGATCAACAGTTTGCACCGCCCCGGCAATCAGACGCGCGTGATCGTGATGGCGGTCGGCCTCGGCGTTTTTCTCGTGTTGGCGATTCAGTCGCTCTCAACAAACCTCGTCGCGGACTTCGACCTCGCGCGGCGCGACAATTTGCCGAACATGTTTTTGATTGACGTGCAGACCGATCAGCGCGAAGGCGTCGAGAGTCTCGTCGAAGAAGCGACGGGGGCGCGTCCGCAATTGGTTCCGACGGTGCGCGCGAGAATCT
>JBPCPQ010000037.1:0-8305 GCA_050999015.1 Pyrinomonadaceae bacterium
TGAAGGAGTCCGAGTGAAGCGCTTTCGGTGATAGCGACGACGAGAAGCGCGCCGGCCTTGTGTACGATGTCGGCGAGCGCGCGCACGTCTTCGACGCAGCCGAAGAAGTTCGGCGACTGCACGACGACGGCGGCCACACTTTCGTCAAGGGTGTCGGAGACATCAACAATGCGTCCCGATTCGTCGCCGAAACTCGCGTGCTGCAACGCGATGCCGGCGTGCTTGACGTAAGTCTCGACGACTTGAAGGTACTCGGGATGCACCGCTTCGGAAACGATGACGCGATTGCGGCGCGTGATGCGCTCGGCCATCAGCACGGCTTCGGCCAAAGAGGTCGAGCCGTCGTACATCGAGGCGTTCGCCACGTCCATACCGGTCAGTTGGCAGACGAGCGTCTGAAACTCGAAGATGGCTTGCAGCGTGCCTTGCGAAATCTCCGGCTGATACGGCGTGTAGGCCGTGAAAAATTCGGAGCGCGAAAGAAGATGGTCAACGATGGTCGGCGCGTAATGAGAGTAAGCGCCCGCGCCGAGAAAACTCGGACGCCGTGCCGCCGTGTTGCGCGCCGCGAGCGACTCGAAGCGCGCCAGTAGTTCGATCTCGGAAAGTGCGGCGGGGGTGTTGAGGGGGCTGCGCAGAATGATGTCTGCCGGGATTGAGTCGAAGAGGTCTACCGCCGATTCGAGGCCGACGGACTTGAGCATCTCCGCCCGCTCCTCCGGCGAATTGGGAATGTATCGCACGCTTCTCCTGCTACTCCGTTTCCGTGCTGAGGTAGTCTTCGTATTCGGCGGCGGACAACAATCCGTCAACCTCGCCCTTATCGCTGACGCGAAGGCGGATCATCCACGCCGCACCGTAAGGATCGGTATTGACCTTCTCCGGCTCATCCTGCAACAGTTCATTAACTTCAGTGACTTCACCGGCGACCGGCACGAACAACTCCGAGACGGCCTTCACGGATTCCACCGAGCCGAACGATTGATGCGCCGTGAACTTCTCGCCGACTTTCGGCAGTTCGACATAAACCACGTCGCCGAGCGAATGCTGCGCATGGTCTGTGATTCCGACCGTGCCAGTATCGTCCTCAACTTTGATCCATTCATGATCTTTACTGTATTGCAGATTCTCTGGAATGTTAGACATGAGGCTCCTTAAGAGAGTTTTCAGTTTTCAGTAAATAGGGCCTAGTTGAGCGGGGCATCGAAGAGAACCATATCAATAGCGTGTATCAAACTGAAAACTGAAAACTGGTCAGCTACGCTGACGTTTATAAAAAGGTGTGGCGACGATGCGCGCGCCGACCATTCGGCCACGCACGTCAATTTGTAATTCCTGACCCTCGGCAGCAAACTCAATAGGTACGTAAGCGAGGCCGATGTTTTTCCTTAAGAACGGAGCGGGACTGCCGGATGTGACACGACCGACACGTTCTCCGTTCACGAACACATCCTGACCGTCGCGGGCGATGCCGCGCTCGGTGATTTCAAAGCCGGCGAGTTTTTGTTTGACACCCGCTTCCTTCTGCTTCGCTAGAGCCGCGCGCCCGATGAAATCACCTTTGTTCAATTTACAAATCCATCCGAGGTTGGCTTCGAGGAGCGTCGTCGTCTCGTCAATCTCATGGCCGTAGAGCGCCATCGCCGCTTCGAGGCGGAGCGTGTTGCGAGCCGCGAGTCCGCACGGCGCGACGCCTTCGGGCGTATCGTAGCGTCCCGCGTCGAGAATCCGATCCCAAAGTCTTTCGGCCTCGTCCGCCGCCGCGTAAACTTCAAAGCCGTCTTCGCCGGTGTAGCCGGTGCGCGAAATAAGTGCCGGAGCGCCGTCAACCTTACCCTCACGGAAGTGGTAATACTTGATTTCACTGAGCGGCACGGGCGTTAGTTGCTGTAAAATGTCGAGCGCGGCAGGGCCTTGCAGCGCGAGTTGGCACCACTCGCCGCTGACGTTTTTCAATTCGACTCTTTCGGCGCGCTGATGAGAGGTAATCCAATCCCAGTCCTTTTTCGTCGTCGAAGCATTGACGACGAGCATTAAATGATCTTCGGCGAAGCGATAAACGAGCAGGTCGTCAACGACTGTTCCTTCGGGAGTTGTCAGCGCCGTGTAGTGCGCTTGGCCGTCAATCAGTTTCGTCACGTCATTCGAGCAGAGACGATTGATGAACGGAATGGCGTCAGCGCCGCGCACGTCAATCTCGCCCATGTGCGAAACGTCAAAGAGGCCGGCGCGCGTGCGCGTCCGAAGGTGCTCTTCGACGGTGCCGAGCGGGTACTGAACCGGCATGTCCCAGCCGCCGAAATCCACCATCCGCCCGCCCATCCGGCGATGTGCGGCGTTCAGCGGCGTCTGCTTCAATGCGGGCGCGGTCACACACTTGTCTCCTACGAGGTTAAAGAGGATATTAAAAATAGATGTGAACGAATCGGCAAGCTAACATGCCGCGCGCGAGGGCGTCAAGCAAGTGGCCCAACGTGATTATCGAGGGAACATCAATTACAAAAGAACTTCTCCCCAGCATCGGACTCTGACATACTTTTATGCAACAGACGTTACAAAATTGAAAGGCATATTCACCACGAAGGCACGAAGACCCAAAGGAAGTATACATGGTTTTTTATTGCCTTTGTGCCTTTGTGGTGAAAAGGTTTTCTCAATAATTACGCTCGTTTCCACTAATGCGTGAGGTAATTGAAGGATGACCAAGCGACGATTCATGTGGCGCGGCTTAACCTCTGCGACGCTAATGTTAGCGGTGCTTCTACCAAGTGCGCGAGCCGGGCACGCGCAGGGCGATATTGTCAGCAACGCCGGTGTGTTCGTTGACCCGCCGGGCAGCACGCGTCCCAAAGTGCGGCGCGAGAGAATTGTCGCTCCAAGACGCTTCACCGCGCGCCGCGTGCGTACCGGAGTAACGCAAGCCGCAACACAAATCGCCGCGACGACGAACACTCGAACGGCGGCGGAAGTTGTGGCTACCCCGACCGTAACTTCTGCGACGACTACGCCGACGGCTACTCGGATTGATCCACCGATTAGCGTAACGAGCAGCACGGAAGCCGCGAAGCCGAACACCGTTGCCGAGATAACTCCGGCGGTGAGCGCTGAGTCGTACAACGCGAAGGGAGTTGCCGCCAACAATTCTGGTCGCTACGCCGAAGCGGTCGAGGACTTGAAGCGGGCGGTGGAGCTTAAACCTGAATACGCCGAAGCTCACTTCAACATCGGATACGCTCTCCACGAATTGAATCGCCATGAAGAAGCGATTAAGTCGCTCGCGCGGGCGACGCAGCTTGACCCGCAGGATGTTGACGCCTTCACCTATCTCGGCTCGGCTCGTTACAAGTTGAAGCAATACGCGGAGGCCATCGAGGCTTACAAAAAAGCCCTTACGCTTAAGCCTGACATTGCCGAGACACATTTCGCGTTCGGCAACGCGCTCGAAGGGGCGGGGCAACCGGCGGCGGCCATCGAGTCTTACAAGCTGGCACTACGTTACAAACCCGACTATGCCGAGGCGCGGTATACAATCGGAGATGCTTACTACAACAACAATCAATTTGCCGAAGCGTCTGAGGCTTATCGGCAAGCCACATTCCTAAAGCCCGACGACCCGGAACCGCAGACGAACTTGGGAGACGCTTACAGGCGTTTGGAGAAATTCGCTGAAGCGACGGGCAGCTATCAGCGGTCGCTGCGTCTGAAACCGGACGACGCGGAAGTGCAACACAATCTCGGTTATGTATTAGGCCGGCAACACCGCTGGAAAGAGGCCGTCGAACCGTTTAAGGAAGCTATCCGTTTGAAGCCGGATTATGCCGAGGCTTACGTCAATCTCGCGTGGGCTTATAACAACAGCGGCCAGTTCCCGGCTTCAGTCGAAATAATTAAGCGCGCCATCCCTCTCAATCCGGAGATGCCCGCCGCGCACTTCAACATCGGAATCGCATACAGCAGGCAAGGGAAGTTTGTGGAAGCCGTCGAGTCGTTCAAACAGGCACTGCGCTTCAAGTCGGAGTGGGCCGAAGCGCACAACAATATCGGCTTCGCCTACGGCAACACCGGACGCTGGAAAGACGCAATAGCCGCCCACCTCGAAGCAATTCGCCTCAAGTCCGACTATCCGGGGGCGTATTTTAATCTCGGTATCGCGTATCGAATGAATAAAGATAAGAAGAAAGCTCAGGAGCAGTACAACAAGCTGAAGGAGATGAATTCGCCCCTTGCCGAAAGGCTGCGTCCACTCATCAAATGAAATGTGATGGCTGAAGTGAAATTTGGTCTGTCATGATTCAAGCGAGCCAGATCAGTTCACACAAATCCTTCCGCACTTTAGATCACGACGAATCAGAAACTCCGCTCTTCGACCTTCATCTTTTGAAGCACGAAAACGACGCGCATCGTCTGTGGGCGGCGGTCGAGCGAGGCGGGAACGAAGGCAGGATTCTTGCGTAGCGCGTCTTGCAGTTCATCGAGCATGCGCGGGTTGCGCGGGGGTTCGACAACCGCGGCGAGCGAGGCACTGCCGTTGCCGTAAACATCAGCGACCACAATCATGTCGTCGTCGTCAGGCCGGCCACTGGAAGGCGTCCACGCCAGCGCGGCGAGCGCGCCGCGTGGGTTGAGGCTGGGAGATTCAACCGCGAAGGAAGTTCGCGTCGCGGCGTAACCCTCAAGCGAAACCGGGCGCGTTACGTCATAGCCTATCTCACCCGGAGCGAGGGGAGAGACAATGTGAACGCGGGACGCATCGGCCAAATGATGTAACGCCGCCAATTGAGGCCGGAGTGCGCTCATGATGCCGACGAATAGCAGCAACGAGGCGAATGCGCCGACGGTGTAAGGCATCAGTCGCGGCCTGACCCAGCCGACGATGTGCGAAGAGATCGGGCGCGCGGGTTGCGCGTAGCGGGCGGCTCGTTCAATCATTAAAGCACGGTTGATTGAAGCGGCGAGATCGGGCGACGATACCGGACGCGCGACAGAAGCCAAACCACGGACGACCACGCGCATTTCCTCTATTAGCAGACGACACACCGGACACTGCCGTAAGTGTGCGTCAACGGACGCACGCTCAACGCGCGACAGTTCGCCGTCCAAGTACCACGAAACGACTTTCTGTGTGTCCTTACACGTCATCATAATTTAGAGGCCAGAAGTCGGATGTCAGCCATTAGTGTCAGAAATTCTCTACTGACCTCTAGCCTCTAACCTCTGACCTCTAGCGTGGCGAATGGCTGGCCGACCCCGGCTGTTCCCTTTCGAGGAAGCAATTTTTCGTCGGTCTCCAGAATGAGGAATGTGTGTCAACCATTCGCATTGAGCGGCGCAAGAGAAACGGGTGTTGCTGACCGTATTTCAAATCCGCTCGACACATCATTAGTTGACAATCCTCATCAAAGAGACCGTCTTCATCGCCTCCTGACCCACTTGGCACCGGGTTCAATTGGTGAAGCCGGGGCGGGTCAACCATTCGCCGAAGTGGTTTTCAGTTTTGAGTTTTCAGAGCAAATACGTGTGTCTTGTCTTTCTCTGAAAACTCAAAACTGAAAACTGTTAATTATAAAGAGCCTTCGAGCCGGCGTCGCAATTCGGCGCGACCCCTCGACAATCTCGACTTGACGGTGCCGACGCCAATCTCCAGCGCGGCGGCGACTTCTTCATAACTCAAACCCTCAATGTCTCGCAGCACCACGACCTCGCGGTAAGGGCGGGCGAGCGCGCCGAGAGCCCCCAAAAGAGCGCGCTCGCGTTCGCGGGTGAGAGTTTGCTGCTCAGGATTCGCTTCGCTTTCATCCGGGAGCCGCGCGCCGAGCGGCACTTCGTTGTCGCCGGAGCGGGCATCGAGCGAAAGGGTCACATCACGCCGTCGCCTCCGCCACCAACGCCAGCGGTTGCGCGCCTGATTAACGGCGATACGATAAAGCCAAGTGCGCAAATCGGAGTCGCCACGAAAGTTGACGATGTGGCGAAATGCTTGCAGGAACGTCTCCTGCGTCAAATCGCGCGCCTCTTCGCGGTCTTCCGTCAGACGGTACAAAAGCGCGTAGACATCGCCCGATTTTTCCTCCACCAATTGCTCGAACGCCGCCGCGTCGCCCGCCCGCAATTTTTCAATGAACAGCGACTCAACAGACGACCGCACATCAGCGGAGGCTGCTGCTGTCGCAACCTGTTCCAACTCCGCTTGCACGCGGAGGGCGATTGGCTCTCCGAAGCTCACAGGCGTCCTCCGGCGGCGTGAAGGAGTCGGTCATGAACCCGTTCGTCCTTCAATATCGTGCTTAGACACCGCGTGTGCGAAGTTTGTTCCCGAAAAATTTTCATCCAGAAAAATGGCGTCTCAATCTGTTGAAAGCATTAAACAACTAATCGAGATTCTAATACTTAAAAGTGGCATCTGAGGCTGAAAATTATTATTTCGCTCGCTTCTTCTCCCGGCTGCCGAGAGTGTCATTTGACCTTATAATGGTGATGTCAAGACTCATATCCAATGATTGATGAAATGAAATTAAACGCTATTTACGCTTCCTTGACAACCACATCCGGCCGTCGCTAGAGTGAATCGCTTAACCTCATTCACGACAAACTGAACGCATCATATTGTGCGATCTTGCGATAAGGAAATAAGGAAACACTGTGGCTCAATACAACAAGAAACGCGCGCGCGAACTCCGCCATGACGCTTTCCGCGACGCGACAATGAGTGCCTTCGACCGTGCGGGCGACAAGCTTGAGGGCAGAGGACGCATAATCATCTATGCCCTCGCCGCCGTGCTCGCCCTCGCGATCTTAGCCGGGTTGTATTCACTGTGGTCTGGCCGGCGAGCCGACGAAGCGCGCCGCGCGCTTGGCAAAGCAATTGAGATTGCGGAAGCCCCGGTTTCCCCCTCGCCGCAGCCGGGCGCGTCCGGAGTGAGTTTTCCGACAGAAAGGGAGCGCGCCGAAAAAGCGGTCAAAGAATTTCAATCCGTCGCCGACAATTACAGTGGGCCTTACCGCGACTTGGCGCGCTATTTTGCCGCCACTAATCTGTTAAGCGTTGACCCGGCGCGCGGCGCGAGCGAGCTTGAGGCGATCAGTAAGAGCAGCAACGACGACGTGGCGTCGCGGGCGAAATTCGCCCTCGCACAGTCGCGCGAATCCGAAGGGAAATACGACGCAGCGGCGACTCTCTACAACGAGTTGGCGAAGGAAAAGCATGAAGCGATTGCCCCCGACACGATCAGTCTGCGCCTCGCTGCGGTCTACGACAAGCAGGGTAAAAAGGATGAAGCGGCGGACATCCTCTTCCGCGTCGTCGAGACCGCGCGCAAAGCTCAGGGCAAGGACGGCAAACCCGCCCCACAGACCGCCGCCGCGCGCGAGGCCGCGCAGAAACTGGAGACACTTAACCCGACCCGCTACGCACAACTTCCCCCCGAACCCCGCACGAGCGATCTACCATTCTAAGAGGTCGGAGGTCAGAGGTTAGAGGTCAGTGAAAGCACTTGTCTTAAGTTTACTGACCTCTAACCTCTGACCTCCGACCTCTATCCATTATGGACAATCTGACTCACACCCTTGTCGGGCTGGCGGCGGCGAAGGCTGGGCTTGAGCGCACCTCGCCGTATGCCACCGTCCTGTGCGTCGTCGCGGCCAATGCCCCGGACGCTGACGTGGTGACGCTGTTCGGCGGGCAGTGGATTTACCTTGAGCATCATCGCGGCATCACACATTCAATCGTCGGCACGCTGGCGATTTCGCTCATCCTGCCGTTCCTATTCTACGCCGGCGATTTTTTGTGGGCGCGCTTGCGGGGCAGACCGACTCGCGCTCGCTTGCCCGGCCTACTGATTTCGTCGCTCATCTTAAGTGCTTCGCACCCGCTGCTCGATTGGACTAACAGTTACGGCGTTCGCCCTTTCTTACCGTGGAGCGCGAAGTGGTTCTACGGCGATCTGGTTTTCATCCTTGATCCGTATCTGTGGTTGAGCGTGGGTGGAGCGGCCTTTCTCTCGACGGCGAACAACAGGCGGCGCCTCTTAGCGTGGGCGCTGCTCGGGGCGGTGTTGACCGGAGCGATTATTTTTCTGCCGCAGCGTGCCGGGACGGCATACCCGTCAACATCGCTCGTGTTATGGCTTGCGGGACTCACCGGCCTGATTGTGGCGCATCGCGCTCACCTCGCCGCACGATGGGGAAAATCAATCGCCGCCGCGTCTTTGGCACTGGTCATAGTTTATTGGGGAGCGCTCGCGGTCATCCACTCCCGCGCGCTCGTGCAAGCGCAGGCAGTTGCTGAAGGATTGGCGACACGGAATGG
>JBPCPQ010000410.1:0-1985 GCA_050999015.1 Pyrinomonadaceae bacterium
ATATGATTTGACGGTGCCGCTCGCGCGCGTCGTCGCGGAATACGGCGAAAGGCTCCCGAAATTTTTCAAGCGTTACCAGATTCAACCCGTCTGGCGCGCGGATCGTCCGGCGCGCGGACGCTTCCGCGAGTTTTACCAGTGCGACGTGGACGCTATCGGCTCACGGTCGATTGTCGTCGAGGCAGAACTCTGCGCCGCCGCGAGCGAGGCCCTGAAGAAACTCGGCTTCACAAATTTCACCATTCGTCTCAACCACCGGCAGGTACTCGCGGGCGTGCTCGACGCGGCGGGCATCGTAACTGAGCGGCACGCCGACGCGCTCGTCGCGCTCGACAAGCTGGACAAGATCGGCCCCGAAGGCGTCGCCAAAGAATTTTCCGAGCGCGGCATCAAAGAAGAAAGCGGCGCGCGGCTTTTGTCGTTCTTCGAGGGGCTGTCCGCGCTCGAACACGCGGCGCAGCTTGTGGACATCGAAGGCGAAGGCCGGGGCAGTGAAAAGGACGCCGTCAACGCGGCAATTCTCGGACGGCTGGTAGAATTTGTCGGGGACAACGAAGCGGGCGCGCGCGGCATTGACGAGTTGCGCTCGGTCGTCAAACTCTCTGCCGCTTACGGTGCAGACATGCGAATCAAGATTGATCCGAGTCTCGCGCGCGGGCTGTCGTACTACACGGGGGCGATTATGGAGATCAGCGTGCCCGACCTCGCCGGCAGCCTCGGCGGCGGCGGGCGTTACGATAACCTCGTCGGCATGTTTTCGGGAAAGGATGTTCCGGCGTGCGGCTTCTCGCTCGGCCTCGAAAGAATCATTGTCGTGATGACCGAACGCGGAATGTTCCCCGAAAATTTGAGCGATGCCCCGGCGGATGTAATGGTCACAATCTGGAGCGAAGAAACGATTTCGGATTCGCTCGCGCTCGCGGGTGAGTTGCGCCGGAAGAATTTGCGGGTTGACCTCTACCCGGAGGCCGACAAACTCGGCAAGCAATTCAAGTATGCCTCGGCGCGCGGCATCGGGTTTGTGGCGGTCATCGGCGAAGAAGAGCGTAAGAATCGTCAGGTCGCGTTGAAAAATATGAGCACCGGCGAACAGGTGACGTTGACGACGGATGCTGTTGTGGACGCGGTGCGGCAGCACTTAAAGTAGTGTGCGGGAATGGGGAGCAAGGGTGTGAGTGTGTTAAAGCGAGTTCGAGCTTTAATGGGTCCTAGGATTTAACACGGAGTGTACAGAGTTGAAGACACACGAGGACACGGAGAACATCTCTGTGCTCTCTGTGTCTCCTCCGTGCCTCTGTGTTAAAAAACAATTTCGCCCGACGCGCAAGTTCAATTTGTAAAAGCCATCCGCCCCAGACCACCGCGCTCAAATTGACGACGAAAACTTTTCTCAGGTGAGAGACTCATAACATTATGCTCGACAATCTCGGAGAGTTACGGCGCACGCATTCCTGCGGCGCGTTGCGTGATGAACAAGTCGGACAGACGGTGACGCTGATGGGCTGGGTGGCGCGGCGGCGCGACTTCGGCCCGCTGACCTTTTTTGATATGCGCGACCGCGACGGAATCACGCAGGTCGTCTTCAACGAAGAGACCGCGCGCGAGGCGCACGCCAAAGCGAAAGACGTGCGCGGCGAGTATGTCATCGCGGTGACGGGCGAGGTCGTGCGGCGTGATGAATCACAGCGCAACGCGAAGATTGCGACCGGCGGCGTCGAAGTGCAGGCGCGCGAGATTCTCATTCTTAACGACGCGCGCACGCCGCCGTTTCAGATTGAGGTCGCGTCGTCGGACGGTCTGGCGAGCGAAGACTTGCGTCTGAAGTATCGTTATCTCGATTTGCGCCGCCCGCAGCTTCAGGCGAATTTGCGCCTGCGTCACCGCACGGTCGCGGAGATTCGGCGCTACATGGACGAGCATGGTTTTACAGAAATCGAGACGCCGATTCTCATCAAGTCAACGCCCGAAGGCGCGCGCGATTACGT
>JBPCPQ010000056.1:0-10483 GCA_050999015.1 Pyrinomonadaceae bacterium
CCGGCCACTCCGAGCATCACAAGAAGCGCGCGCTTGAGGCCGATGTCGCGCCCGGCGGGGTCGTACCATTCGTCGAGTGTGTGAGAGTTGCCGGACGATCCGCCGGCACCGAGGGTGACCGCCGGGATGCCGAGCGAAATTGGAATGTTAGAATCGGTTGATGCACAGTCGAGAGACGGGCGATGACCGCCCGCCCGCGTCGCTTCCTCGGCGAGCCGCACCAACAGCGAAACGGGCGCAGTCTCTCCGCTCGGACGTTCCCCGATCAGTTTGATGTCTAACACAAGAGGCGGAGCGCCCGCGCGTCGCGTCGCGTTTTCGTCGTCCGCCGCTTCGCGCGCCGCGCGTCGAAAGAAGGCGTCGAGGCGATTCAATTCTTCGGCAGATTCGGAGCGCAGATCAACGTCCATCGTCGCCTCGCGGGCGATTACGTTGACGCCCGCGCCGCCTTCGATACGCCCGACGTTGAAAGTCGTGCGCGGTCGCGCCGGAGCAGGGTACGAAGTGAGCCGCGCAACGGCCCGGCCCAGCGCGTGGACTGGGTTCGCCGCGCCGAAGTCGCCCCACGAATGTCCGCCCGTGCCGGCGAAGCGCACGCGGTAACGGCGCGAGCCAAGCGCGACGTGCGTGATGCGCTCAACGCCCGGCCCGTCGAGACTGATGAAAGCACTAATCTCTTTCGCCCACGCGCCGCCGCTAAAAAGATGACGGACGCCGCGCAAGTTTCCCTCGCCTTCCTCGCCGACCGTGCCGACAAACAGCATTGAGCCTTCAGTCTCTATCGCCGCTTCTTCCAACGCGCCGACGAGCGCGACGAGCGCCGCCAATCCGCAGCCGTCGTCGGCGATGCCGGGCGCAAACATTTTTCCACGTTCTTGACGAACGGTGAAATCGGTGCCGGGCGGGAACACGGTGTCGAGATGTGCGCTCATGACGAGGAGGGGGCGGGCATGACGGCCATGACGGAGCGCAACGCAGTTACCTTCCTCATCAGTGCGTGCGTCTGTCAAACCGAGGTGGAGGAATTTTCCGGCAAGGTACGAGGCGCGCTCGGCTTCGCCGAACGGTGGTGCCGGTATCGCGCAGATTGCGGCGTGCTCGCGGGTGATGTCCGCCGCTCGTTTCTCGAAAAACTGAAGCGCGCGTCGCACATTCGGCGAAGCAAGTAGCTCGGCAACGATCTTGTCCGGCGCGGGCGGCGCGACAGTCGGAGTAAACATAAAGCGAGTGGCGAGTGACAAATGACAGGTGATAGGTCAAGACCGGTTTTAATCCTATCACCCATCACCTATCACTTATCACCGCTTTTAGACAAGCCGCATTACTTCTTCTTCAGTGAGCACGGCGGAGCCGGCTTTGGCGCGGTCGAAGATGCGCGCGACCCGCTCTTCGGTAGCTTCGATGTCGCGCGTTTCGAGCCAGAAGATGACGTTCGACTTGCCGCTCATCGGCCCGATGTCAATTGTCTGCCGCAGTCCGAAGAGTCCGGCGGGCACGCCCGAATAAACGAGGTCGGCGAGTTCGGCGTCGCCCTTGCGGTAACTCTTAATGACTGCCGCCGCGTGGACGCCGGTCGCGGTGCGAAAGGCGTCGCGCCCGAACACCGGATAGTTGACCGGAATCGTCCAGCCGCACGCCGATTCTGCCGTCCTGCAATAGTCGGGCAAGCGCCGCAGGTCGTTATCAATCCACCCCATCAACTTCAGGTTAACAAGCAGTTGATCCATCGGCGTGTTGCCAACGCGCTCGCCGACTCCCAAAGCTGAGCCATGCACCTGATCCGCGCCGCCCTCAATCGCCGCGATTGAGTTGATGACGCCGAGGCCGCGATCCTGATGGCCGTGCCAATCGAGGCGCACCTGCTCGCCTTGTTCTTCGATAATCTTTTTGACGAAGCGCACAACCGCCCGCGCACCGTCCGGCGTCGCATGCCCGACGGTGTCGCAGACGCACACGGCGCGCGCGCCGCAGCGAATCGCCGTCGTGTAGAGAGAGCGAATCGTTTCCGGGTCGGCGCGCGTTGTGTCCTCGGTGACGTACATCACGGGCAAACCCTCGCCGACGGCGAACGTCACGGCATCTTCGGTGAGTTTCAAAAGTTTGTCGAGCGTCCAGTCTTCGGCGTAGAAACGGACGGGCGATGAGCCGATGAACGTGCAGGCTTCAATCGCAATTCCGGCGCGTTGCGAGATTTCGGCAATCGGGATGATGTCGGAGCGCACGGTGCGCGCGGCGCAGTTCGGGCGGATGTTCAGTTTCCCGGTGACAATTTCGCGCGCAAGGTCGTAGACACCTGCCGCGTGTGTGCCGCCCGCGCCGGGCAATCCGATGTCGGCGGTATCAATCTGAAGCGCGTTCATCAGGTGGAGCAACTCGATCTTCTTCTCGACCGAAGGCTCGCACACGGATGGCGATTGCAGACCGTCGCGCAGTGTCTCGTCGTCAAAGCTGATAATTCGATTCGGCGGCGGGCTGGACAAGTCTATTTTGTTCCAATCGTAGATGAGTTCATTCGCGGCCACTTCGACACCTCGTTCGGGAAAGTTCTGTCTGCTCAACGGTATTTTCGAGGAGAGAGAGGATTACAACAAGCGGCGCACAACGATGTCAAGCGAGGCCGCTAACACAACGTGCGAGCTACGGCGTTACCGGCGCGTGTATGCGGAAAGGGCTGCGATTCATTCAATCGCAGCCCTTTCGTGTGTTGCCCTACACTTGAATATGTCACTACTGCGTCGGCTTTTTCTTCGCGCCGCCCTTCTTGGCGTCGCCCGGCATCAACACAGTATCAATCACATGGATGGTGCCGTTCGAGGCCACGACGTCGGCCTGCTTCACCATCGCGTTGCCGACCTTGACGCCTTCGGCAGCGGTGCTCACCGCCAACTCACCGCCCTGCGCCGTCTGCGCGGACTTGCCGTCCATCTTCGCCACATCAGCCGCCATCACGTTACCGGAGACAACGTGGTAAGACAAAATCCCTTTGAGCTTTTCTTTGTTTTCGGGCTTCAGTAAATCTTCGAGCGCGCCCGCCGGCAATTTGGCAAACGCCTCATCTGTCGGGGCGAAGACCGTGTACGGCCCGGCACCTTTCAGCATCTCGGTCAAGCCGGCCGCCTCAATCGCTTTGGCGAGCGTCATGTGCATCCCGGTTTTCGCAATCGTCTCGACGATGGTTACGGTCGCGACCATTTCTGCAGTCGTCGCCGTCGCCGAAGCGTCGGCGGGTGTGGCTGGCTGAGTGGTCGTGGCCGGTTGGGCGGTCGTAGACGGTTGGGTGGTCTGCGACGGAGTTGTTTGCTGCTGATCTTGCGTCGTAGTTGTTTGCTGTTCAGTCTTTTGTTTGTCGCTCCGCGTCGGCTCGGACGGGCGCTGATTCTGTGTAGGTGTTGTTTGCGCGGCAGCGCCAGTCGCAAGCGAAAGAATCGCGGCGAGTGACAGAAGCCCGCGTGGCGTCGAATTCCAAATCTTCGTTAACATCTAAATCTCCTCCTAAACCTTCGGCCTGTTGTGTCATTGACACATGAAGTTTTCAATCAATACACGTATCGCATTGTTTTTGCAGTGTGATGAATTATAAGGGAAAACATGTTCTCTAAGTGGTGTAATTCAATGATGAATGTGTTGCGTTATTCCTTCAGCTATCATCACCGGCTCTTTCCTCGAACTTTCGTCGAAACAACCGTGAGGCGGGCGCGACGAAAATCTTTCCCCGTTTCAAGCCATTTTTTGACGTAACAGAACGCTTCTGGTATAGCCTTGCGGCGCGCAATCGTAGTGAACAAGTCAGGAACAACGGATAATCGTGCTTTCGAGAGGGGCTGATAGAACGCGCCCGGTGACTCACATGAAAATCGCTCTCGGCTCGGCCCGCGCAGCCAAGATTATGGCGGTTCGTTCCGGCCTCGCGCGCATCGCCACGATTGACGCGGCGTGGGAGAAAGCGGAACTCGTCGCGCGCACCGTCGAGACGAACGCGCCCGCGATGCCTCTCACCGATTCACAGTTAATGCGCGGCGCACGGTTGCGCGCCGAGGCGGTGCGCGAGTTGCTGCTCGGCGAGGGTGAATCCGCGCATTTTTACGTCGGACTTGAGGGCGGCTTTCACTCGATCACGCTCGACGGCGAGCGCCACACACTCCTGCGCGGCTGGGCTTATGTCACAGACGGAGTGCGCGCGAGCTTCGGCTCGGCCCCGTCAATCTCGGTGCCGGAGAAGATTGTGCGCCGCGTGTTTGAGTCGAAGCGCGAGCTTGGCGATATTATTGATGAGTTGGCGGGCGCGGTTGATGTGCGCAGCCGGCAGGGGGCGTGGGGCATTCTCTCGTGCGATTTGCTGACCCGCGCGCAAAGTTTCGAGACGGCTATTGTCGCCGCCTTCGCGCCGTTCTACAACGCGGCGCTATATCAGTAAGGATTGTTACGCCGTACCGGTTAACAGAGCATTCCGCTCGTGGCGTAACAGATGCGAATGCTGCCTTTTGAACCATATCTGAGTTTTCCGCTTTGAGTTTGTGCTACCCATCGGAGTTTGTTGTGGAACCGGCTCGTAGGTGTTTCCTCCTGTACGCCGAAGCAAACGGTTATGACGAAACATATACTCCGGGTCGTCGTTCCAAAACACGGCGGCGATGTCAAAGCGTACTTCGCTTGCTAAAACATTCGGGCAGTCAGTGCAGGGCGATGCTGTTAGTGATGCCTCTTCATTTGGTTGGATTCGAGTGTTGATTATTGCACCGGCGTTACCCGGCCTCTTGCCGAACATGAAGATTCGCGCTTCAGTTACCTCCGGCGTGCCGTCGGCGCTTACTCCTGACGACACCAAAGCGGAGATCGCGATAAAGCTGATAGGCTTATCTGAAATGTTTTTTACTCGCAGTTCGAGAAGCGAAAGCCAATCGTCCGCGGCACTGAAAGGTATGTTGGGTTCAACTGTATTCCCGGCAACTTTGATGCTCGCAAAAGAGAAAGGTGCCGCTCTCGGTTGAGAGTAATGAATCACCCGTGAGGTTTGGGGATTCATGTACCTGTGGCGTTCGGTCTTCGCCAAAATGTTAGCCGTCAAAACTATTGCGGCGAGGACAAGCGTAGCTAAGCAGTTTCTTTTCATTATAATTTCTCCATTGGCGAAGGGACACGTTGCGGCTTTGGAGATTTACTTTGAGTTGCAACCTGAACCGGAATCTACTCTCACCGAGGACAAATAATCAATACTTCTTGTCACAAGGAATCTCAATCAATATGGAAGAAATGATCGCGCACGGGAGTGATGAACATCTCAGCGCACTTCGGCGCACGATGCCCGGTTGGATCGAAGTGATCGCCGGCTCGATGTTTTCCGGTAAATCCGAAGAACTGATTCGTCGCCTGCGCCGCGCGCGAATCGCCCGGCAAAAGGTGCAGGTCTTCAAGCCCGAAATAGACGAGCGGTTCTCGAAGGATCACATCGTCTCTCATTCGGAGATGCGCCACGAATCGCTCGCGGTGAAGACCGCCGCCGAAATCCTCTCGCGCGTCGCGCCGGAGACGGATGTGGTCGGGATTGACGAAGCGCAGTTCTTCGACAACGACCTCGTTGCGGTCGCCAACGAGTTGGCCGGGCGCGGCGTGCGCGTCATCATCGCCGGCCTCGATCAGGACTACACGGGCCGCCCCTTCGAGCCGATGCCGCAACTCCTCGCCATCGCCGAATACATCACCAAGACACACGCCATCTGCGTCCGCTGCGGGCAGCCCGCGAATTACTCACAACGCATCATCCCCGTCGAGGATCGCGTCGTCGTCGGAGCCTCAGACACTTACGAAGCCCGCTGCCGCCGTTGCTTCGTGCCCCACGCCGATTTGCCCACCACTGTGAGGGATGAAGGATGAAGAAAAGCGGGGGCCGGGGCCGGGGGCCGGCGCGAGGGGGCGGATTTTCTTCTGCTGACCCCCGACCCCTGTCCCCTGTCCCCTCTTCTGATTCATCCCTCATCCCTCATCCCTCCGAATGTGGTATTCTCACCGCCTGATCCCCCGTGAGAACTTAACGCTCTGTGCCAATTCACTTAAGGAGAAAACTGCTATGCGCGCTTTGAACCGAAGGTTTTACGGAGGTCTGACGATTTTTGCGCTCGCACTCGGCGGCGCGACCGGATGCCAGAATCCGCCCGCCGCCAATGTCAACACCAGCACCGTCAACGGCAACACGCAGACGACCGTGAACGTCAACTCGGCGACCATCCCGACGGAGAGTGCGGTCGTCAACACGCGCGAGCCGGAGATGTATCGCGGGACGATGGTGTTCACACAGGCGCAGATGACCGGGCAGCAACAACAGAATTTATCGCTTCCGTCCATCGAAGTGGCGCGCAACGGTGCCGACCGTCGTTACGCGATCAACGTGCCGGCGCTCGGGCAGGTAATCTTTTTAGACCGCGCCGACAAGCGCTACGTCATCCTGCCGTCGCGCAAGCAGTACGCCGAGTTGACGCCGGAGTTGACCGGACTTGATCTGCGCTCGATGACGCCGGGGCAGATGGTCACGATGCTGCAAAAGCAGCGCGGCGTGCAGGAGGTCGGCGAGGAGCAATTGAACGGACGCACTGTCACGAAGTACCGCTATGCGGCGACGGCGAACACAGGCTCGCCTGCCGGTAGCGTCCAATCCGAAAGCTTCATTTTCGTAGATAAAGAAACGGGACTGCCGTTACGAATTGAAGGCTTCGGCCAGTCTTCGGGCAATGTGCAGGGCGTCAGCGGCGGCCAGTTCGTCGTCGAGATGCGCGACGTTCAGACGCAGGTTGACCCGGCGCTCTTCGAGTTGCCGCAGGGCTACGCGCAACTTACCACCGAGGAGTTGAAGCAGCAGGCCGCCGCCGTCGCCGGGTTCCTGCAAATTTTCCTGAAGGGCATGAGCGCGCAAACCGCCGCCAGCCCGATGCCAACGACCGGGACGATGCCCGCGACCGCGTCGCCGACCGTTACCGTTTCGCCGACCGCCACGCCGTAGTTCGGAGGGGGGCTTCCAGATGAGATACGTCTTAACGCTTCTGATCGGGGCCGTCGTCGGTGCGGCCCTCGTCTACTTTCTTCTCGTCGGCCCGGCGCGCGCCGAGAAGCCGCCGGGCGAACCCGTCCGCGCGCCTGACGCGGGGGGCAGCCCGCCCGGCACCGCCGTGCTGACGCTCGACGAGCAATTCTTCGCTACGCTCTTCGACACGATCTTTCGGGATTTGAGCGCCCCGACTTTCAAGCTGGCCTCCGTCGGTGGCGCAGAGCCGTTTGCTTTGGCCGACGCGACGACGGGTGTGCGCTTCATCAAGGCGCAGGATGGTGGCTGCCAGAATCAGGTGGTCGTCGCGCCCGAAGGGGGAGGCGTGCGTACCGGCGTGCGTCTGCAGGACGGGCAGATGCTCGCGCCCCTCGCCTTCAGCGGCAGCTACAACGCCTTCGGCAACTGTCTGAATTTTCGCGGCACGGCACAATCCGACATCGCGCTCAGCTTTAACCAAGCCGACCAGACCGTGTACGGCCAGATTAACGTGCAGGGCGTGAATCTCGAAAACATTTCGCCACTCATCGGCGGCATCGTCACGCAGTTCGTACAGAACTCGATTAACCAGCGCGTCAACCCGCTCGTCATTATGCGCGGCCAGCAACTGACGCTCGCCGTCCCCGTGCAGGCGAGCAACGGCACGCTCAGGGCGCAGCCCAAAGACGTGCGCGCCGAGATCAAAGACGGCGCGTTGCGCCTGCATGTCACTTACGACTTCAGCGGCGCGCGCTCTCAATAGCGGCGTCAACAGGATAAACGAAAAGAGGCCGCCGCGAGTTTTCTTGCGGCGGCCTCTTTTCATTTGTCGGAATTGTGAACAAGCGAAGGCGCGTGAAGCGTGAGGCCGGTTTTACCAGACCATCAAACTTTTACTTTATTACTCAGCCGCCGCCGCGAGCGCGCTGATCGCCGGGCCGTTGAGGACGTGTCCGTCTTTTTTGTCAAAGCGCGAGCCGTGGCACGGACAGTCCCAAGTCTTCTCGGCGGCGTTCCAATCAACGACGCAGCCGAGATGCGTGCAGATGGCGGAGCGTTCATACAGCGCGCCCGCGTCGTCGCGGTAGACGGCGACTTTCGAGAGGCCGCGACGCATCACCGCCCCCGTGCCCGGCGCAATCTCGTCAACCGAATCCACTTCGCCGCCCGTCACAAGGTCGGTGTACTGCGCAGCAACATTGAGATTCTCTTTCGCAAACTCCAGACCGGCGCGCAAGGTTTTGCGCGAAGGGCTGTAGAGCGTCTCCCACTCGTTTTCACGCCCGATAATTAAATCGGTGAGAAGCATTCCGGCGATGGTGCCGTGCGTCATGCCGTGACCGGAATCGCCGGTTGCGATAAAGACGTTGTCGGCGTCCAGAGGATTGCGCCCGATGAAGGCAAGGCCGTCCACCGGCTCCATCACCTGACCCGACCAGCGATATTCGATTGCCTCAATCATCGGGAACCGCTCGCGCGTCCACGCTTCGAGTCGCGCGTAACGCTCGTCATAATCTTCGGCCTGTCCCGTCTTGTGGTCTTCGCCGCCGACAATCAGCACGTCGTAACTGCTTGTTCCTACGTCGCCCTCGATTGTTTGCAATCGAACGTAATGGTACGGGTCGGGAGTGTCCCACAGAAGAATCGTCGGGACGGAACCGCGCGGGATACGCGCGCCGATGACGTAAGTTCTGTAAGCCGCCTGCTTCGTGTGAATGGCGACGAGGTCGTTGACGGGACTGTTCGTCGCTACGACGATTGCGCCCGCGTTGACGATGTGCCCGCCGCTCGTCGTGACGTGCGCCGACGTGCCGCCTTTGATTTCGTCAACATGAGTTTTAGTGAAGATGCGCCCGCCGCTTCGTTTGATCGCGTCGGCGAGGCCGGCGATGTATTTCAGAATGTGAAACTGTCCCTGTCGCGGAAACCTGAGCGCCGGCCCGGTATCGAAACTTTTGAGCGGCACGCGCTCCACGCGCTCGACGCCTTCTAACCCCGCGCGCCGCGCGGCCTCCAACTCACGATCCAACTCATCCGTTGATTCCCCTTCGGGTGCGAAAAGATACCCGTCCAGCCGCGTGAAGTCGCAATCAATCTTTTCCTCCGCGACGATTCGCTCGATCCGGTCAATGGCCGCCGTGTGGCTCGCCGCCGCGAGTCGCGCCCCACGCTCGCCGTGCAGGCGTTCGAGTTCGTAGTAGCGGTCGTCGAGCGCGTTCGAGAGGTGCGCGGTGGTGCGCGAGGTCTCGCCGCCGCCGATTGGCCCGTCGTCGAGCACGACGACCGACTTACCTTCGCGCGTCAACATGTACGCCGCCGTCATCCCGGCGATCCCGGCGCCGACGATGCACACGTCGGCGCGCGTGTTCTCAGTTAGCTCACTTTGCGGCGGAACTTCCGCCGTCTTCATCCAGACCGAAGTGCTCTCACCTGAATCACTTTTCATGATCCCACCCTCCCTTGTAAAAAGTTTTGTCGAGCATCATAGCCGGAAAGCGCGGCGTCGCGGGGGGAGTTTTCTGCGGCACGCGAGAGGAAAGCACGTCAACGACGGTTTGCGCGCGCCCGGAAAGAAACAAAGGGTCGGCTGACGCTGCTACTCAGTTCTTCTTTCACTGAGCGCCGGCTCGAACGTGCGCGTCGTGTGTTCGGTGACACTCGGCACCGGGTCGCCGAGCGCGCCCCTCTGCGCTTCCCCGAATTGCCTCGGCGCGGACTCCGTCAGCCAGCTCGCAACAATCCCGCGCCGCCCGGCGCTTCTGAGGCCGAGCAGCATGCGGAAGAACATCGCGTCAACACCAATCAGCGCGATAAAGCTGACGACGACGAACGTCCACGCCATTCCGTCCTCGACGCCGTTATTCTTCAGCGCGATCAGTCCGCCGAGGATAATACCCACCAAGACGATTGTAGTCGCGACGATGGCCCAGATGAGCGAGTCGGGCGAGACGGGAGGCGATATACCGCCCGTGTCAGAAGTTTTTGTCAGGCTCTGCCCCGCCCCGCAGCGCGGACAGTAGCTCAACACCGAAGCCATTTGCGTCCCGCATGATTGACAGTACATAATCGTTTCTCCCGACTCTGTTAACGATACGACATCCTCGGTTGTTCGCCAAAGTTCATCTCGCGGCAATCGCCCGACTTTTCTTCGCGCTCTTTCGGAATAGCATACGCATTGAAATATGAAAACTCGCCCCGCGCTACTTCTGCTGCTTACGCTCCCGGCTTTGTTGATCGCCCAGCCAGCAAGGGAACACGCTTTTCGACAAACGTCACCAGCTTCCGTATCTTCTGCTTCTCACGCCGCGCCGACGCTCGCGGAGCGGCTTGGGTTCAAAGCGACTGACCGCGTGCTGATCGTCAACGGCGACGACGTCGGGATGAGCCACGCGGCGAACGCGGCGACGATTGACGCGATGGAGAACGGCTTGATGACGAGCGCGACAATCATGGTTCCGTGCCCGTGGTTCC
>JBPCPQ010000327.1:0-6622 GCA_050999015.1 Pyrinomonadaceae bacterium
CGGTGAACGCGCCCTCTTTGATATTTAAGATGCCGAGGGCATTGTTCTCCTGAAGCGTTATCCACGCCGTTTTCGAGTCGTGCGAGACGGCGATGTATTCAGGCTCAAGGTCTTCTGCGACGCTCGCGCCGGGGCCGAAGATGCGAATGCTCGAATCAAGAGTCGCCCCGTTGAACGCGGTGAAGGTCGCCGTCCGCACGTCGCTCTGGGTGACGCGAGAAGCACCGTGCTTCAAATCAACAATGCTCACCGAGCCTTCCGGGTCAATCGAGTAATCATCGTTCGGCTCGCCCTCGTTGGCGACGAGAACGTACTTTCCGTTCGGCGTGAAGGTGAGCATGTCGGGAAGCGCCCCGACTTCGACGGCGCTGATGAAGGCTCGCGTTTCGTCGGGCGCACCGGCGTCGAAGAACACAACCTTGCCGGGATCAGTTTTAACCACCGCCTCGACGGCGGCGGCGACCACGCCTTTGTCAACTGCGACGCTATTAGCTTGGCCTCCGTAAGGCGTGAGACTGATCGAGAATAGGAGCGTGGGCCAGTCGGGTTGTTGACATCGAGAACATCAATGCTCGATGTCGCGCCGTTGACGACGAAGAGTCGTTGAGTTTTTGGGTCGTGCGCGACGATCTCAGCCGCGCCTTCGTTGAACGCTCCAGCGGAGTACGTCCCGACGGGGTTGAGTTGAATGTCTTTGAGTGGAGACGCGGCGACAAATTGTGCGGGCACGGCTAAAATTAAAAAACTGCCGAGCACAGCGCGTATCTTGGGGCGGGCGATTTGCATAGAGATGTCCTTTCGAGAACTGATTAGGCAGACTGATATTGAAATCCCTGACAGAAAATGCGCTGTCACTTTGCGTCGCGGGCTACACGCCGCACACGCTTCGAGCGAAACAGCTTGAAAAGTTATATGAATATAGAGGGTCGAAGTTAACGGAATGTGTATCCGACCTTAACAGGGTGTTGCGAAGCGCGGTAGCGTGATTATTTTTCCGAGAGGGTGCGTGACAAAAAGCGGAGATTAAGCGGTCTGGGAAACCTCTTAATCTCCTTAGTCGGCTGTTCGGTAAGATTCTAAGGGGATTGCAGGGTAGTTGCATGAGACTAAAAGACAGTTAAGCGCGTCTTAAATTCAAGTTAATAATTAAGGCTGCGAGCAGGCGGCAAAGGTTACACGAGCCGATGTGGGTAGTAGCTCAACGCGGGGAGATGACGTATCAAAACCGCCTGCGATAGCGAGAGGGGTCGGTTGATTTTCAAAGTTAAGGTAGAGTTAATGTGCGGTTCTGTATAATGCACGCCTTCGGTCAAAGTAGTGGCCGGGACAAGTCTTGATATAAAATCCTTTCACTCCCCTCTGATTCAATCTGATTGATGACTACTGCAATGACGACCAGCACGGCACAGGAACAACTCGCAAGCGAAAACCACAGCGCGGCATCGGAAGTGACGCTGCCATCTTCGCTGTTGCACCAAAAAGAATTTCTGTTCAACCGTGAGTCGAGTTGGCTCGAATTTAAGCGCCGCGTGCTCGAAGAGGCGCTCGACGAAAGCCAGCCGCTGCTCGAACGGCTCAAATTTCTTTCGATCTTCTCAACGAACCTCGACGAGTTTTTTATGATTCGCGTTTCGGGATTGAAAGAAGAGTTGGAAGAAGAAGTCGTCGGGTTGTCGTCGAACGGGTTGACGCCCGCCGAGCAGTTGAAGGAGATCGGCGCGCGGTTGCGCCCGATGGTCGCCGAGCAGATGCGTTGTCTTCGGGAAGAAGTTCTGCCACAGCTTGAAAAACACGGCATTTCGGTCGTGCCGTACAGCGAGTTGAGTAAAAGCGAGAAGCGCGTGGCGGACGCTTATTACCGGGAGAAAGTTTTTCCGGTGCTGACGCCGCAAGCCGTTGATCCCAGCCACCCGTTTCCTTACGTCTCAAATCTCAGCCTCAACCTCGGCTTAATGGTTGAACCGGACGAGGCCGTGGGAGCGGAAGCGTCGCCGGGCGGCGAGGGCGAAATGCGGTTCGCGCGCATCAAGTTGCCGCCGCTCGTGCCCCGGCTCGTGCCGGTGAATGATTCGGGATTGAAATTCACTTTCCTCGGCAGCCTCGTGGCGGCGAACGCGGACGAGCTGTTCCCCGGCATGCTTCCCGGAAGATGTCATCTGTTCAGAGTCACGCGCGATGCCGACATCGAAATCAGAGAGGATGAGGCGGGCGATTTGCTCCGATTGATGCAGCAGCAACTTCGCCGCCGTCGCTTCGGCACGGCGGTGCGGCTCGAAGTTTCTTCGACGATGCCGCCGGAGATGGTTCAAAGCTTGAGCGAATCAATCGGCGTGACGACGGAAGACGTGTATGTGATTGACGGGCCGCTCAACATTCCTGATTTGATGACCCTCTACAAGTTCGACCGCCCGGAGTTGAAAGATAAGCCGCTGCAAACGGGCGTGCCGAAAATTCTGAAGCAGCATCCTTCGGTCTTCGACGCGATCAAATCACAGGACATTTTGCTCCATCATCCCTTCACCACTTACTCGACCGTCACGGATTTCATCAACACGGCGGCGCATGACCCTCAAGTGCTGGCGATCAAGATGTGTCTCTATCGCACCGGGCAAGACTCGCCGGTCGTGCAGTCGCTAATGGAAGCGAGCGAGCGGGGCAAGCAGGTCGCGGCGCTCGTCGAGCTTAAAGCGCGTTTCGATGAGGAGAACAACATCGGCTGGGCGCAGCGTCTGGAGCGTGCGGGCGTCCACGTCGTCTATGGATTGCTCGGCCTCAAGACACATTGCAAATTGGCTCTTGTTGTGCGGCAGGAAGAAGGGACGCTCAAACGGTATGTTCACGTGGCGACGGGGAACTACAACCCGACGACCTCGCGCATCTACACCGATCTCGGTTTGTTTACCGCTGACGAAGAAATCGGGGCCGACGCGACGAACCTTTTCAACTACCTGACGGGTTATTCGCGCTACGCGGATTACAAGCGCCTCTTGGTCGCGCCGATCAATCTGCGTGAGCGCATGACCGAGTTCATTGAGCGCGAGACCGCACACGCGCGGAACGGACGTCCGGCGCGCATCATTGCGAAAATTAACAGCCTCACGGACCTCAAGATAGTTCGCGCCCTCTACGCGGCGTCACAGAACGGAGTAGGAATTGATTTAATCGTGCGCGGGGTTTGCGTGCTACGCCCCGGCGTGCCGGGACTCTCCGAAAGTATTAGTGTCAGGAGCGTTGTCGGGCGTTTTCTCGAACACAGTCGGGTCTTTTATTTCTCTAACGGCGGAAAAGAAGAGGTGTACATCGGGAGTGCCGATTGGATGTCGCGTAATCTCGACCGACGGGTTGAAGTCGTCGCGCCGGTCAGAGACGCGCGGCTCGTTGGATATTTGAAGGATGAAATTCTAGATACCTACCTACGCGACAACGTGAAAGCCAGAGTCTTGATGCGCGACGGCTCTTATACTTGTGTCATGGCAGCAGCGAACGAAGATGCTGTTGACAGTCAAACATATTTCCAAAAAAATCGGATGAGCTGAATATTAGCTCGTGCTCAAGATATTCGTCGTGCCGATGAATGCTTCCGCCAACAGGCGCTGTGAAAGTTGAGGCTGATTGTGGCAAGAATGCGAAAAATCATTGTGTTCATGATAGTCACGCTGGGTATATTCGCCGGACTGTTGATGCGCGACGCTCGTTCTCAGGGTGAAGCAAACTCACGACCCGCCGAGAATCCGGGTGTCGTTAAATCAGAATTCGTCTACGAACAAGCGCCCTTTCCGTCGTGCCACGCTTCTACGATTGCCGAGACAAAGAACGGTCTGGTCGCGGCTTGGTTCGGAGGCACTGATGAGGGTAACAAGGATGTCGGCATCTGGTTCTCTCGAAACACGGGCGGCAGTTGGTCGCGACCGTTGGAGGTGGCGAACGGAAAGCAAGAAGCGGGCGAGCGTTATCCCACTTGGAATCCGGTGCTGTTCCAATTGAAGGAAGGCCCGCTGTTGTTGTTCTACAAAGTCGGGCCAAGCCCTTCGAAATGGTGGGGCATGTTGATGATTTCGGCGGACGAAGGGAAGACGTGGACGAAGCCGCGACGCTTGCCCGACGGTATACTCGGGCCGATCAAAAACAAGCCGGTGCAAATGGCCGACGGTTCGCTGCTGTGTCCGTCGAGTAGCGAGGACAAAGGCTGGCGCGTTCATCTGGAAACGACGCGCGACTTCGGCCAGACGTGGAGCCGAACCGAGGCGCTCAACGACGGGCAGGAGTTCGCGGCGATTCAGCCTTCAATCCTCACTTACCCATCGGGAAAAATGCAGCTTCTCTGCCGCAGCCGGCAGGGAAGAATTACGGAAGTGTGGTCGGATGACGGAGGCAAATCATGGGGACGGATGAGTGCGACCTCTCTGCCGAACCCGAGCAGCGGCACTGACGCCGTGATGCTCAAAGACGGGCGGGCGCTCCTCGTCTACAACCACACCCCGAAGGGACGAAGCCCGCTCAACGTCGCGGTTTCGTCTGACGGCAAGACGTGGCAGCAGGCGCTCGTGTTAGAGAATCAGCCCGGCGAGTATTCTTACCCTGCCGTCATTCAGTCATCGGACGGTCTCGTGCATGTCACATATACGTGGAAGCGACAACGTATCAAACACGTCGTCATTGATCCCCGTCAAATCGCGGCGCGCTCACTGCCGTAACCGAAATTTATGGTCGCGGAGGATTCGATGCGAAGATCAATCATTTTCCCGTTGGTGCTGTTTCTCCTGACACTCGCGCTTGCCGGCGAAGCGAGGGCGCAGTGGCAGGACGGGAGTCTGGCCGTCAAAACCAATGGCAACAACTTCCAGTCGGGAGACCGGCTCAGAGTCGAAATCTTCGCCGTCGGAGACATCAACGAATCCTTCTACACGCAGGTGAGCTACAAATTCTCCGAGACGGTGAGGGTGAAGGACGAGGACGGCAAGGAGAGCGACAAGGAAGAGGAGCGCGTCCGCACGCGGCCGGCGGGGCCGGCGCTCGAAGGGTTAGGGCAGTTCAAGTCGCTCGTGCTCGACGACACGTTCAACTTCGGCGAGGGAAGCCCGGCGGGGCGCTACGTCGTCGAGGTGGGCGTCTTCCGCGCTTACAGCAACGAACGGGTGGCGACGATTCGCTCCTGCGTCTTTTTACAAAACTCGGATCGGGCGGGCGACGAATGCCCCACCTTCCTGCGCGGCGTGAAGCAGAATTACGCGGAGTACCTCGTTAATTTCGACGGCGCGTTCTCACAGCGGGGGCGCTACACCGCGACGCTCTTCGCCAGCGGCAAACTCATTAAGCACATCGAGCCCGGGGTGTTCGCAAGTAGCGCGAAAGAACTTACGATCACGTCGGATAAATTGGGCGGGACGCCGGGCAAGACCTTCGACATTCTCGTGCATGACCGGCAGCAAAATTATTCTTCGACGCTGGCGCGCGTGACGATCCCTTCTGCACAATGATTCTGCCGAGGAGCATCCGATGAAATTATTGGCGGCGCTCGTCCTGACGGTACAGATCGCCGGCGGCGTTCTTCCGACGAGCGCCGCCGTCCCGGCGCAAAAGACGGATGGAAGTGTGCGGGCGGGCGTCCGGGCGGACGCGACGAGGCCGAACATCCTCTGGATTATCGCGGAGGACATGAACAGCAGTCTCGGCTCCTACGGCGACGCGGAAGCGCGCACTCCGCATCTCGATAAGCTGGCGCGCGAGGGCGCGCGATTTACAAATGCCTTCTCGGTGGCCGGAGTTTGCGCGCCGAGCCGTTCGTCGCTCGCGACCGGCATGTACCCGACGACTATCGGCTCGCACCATATGCGCTCGCTGGCCGTGCCGCCGCCTCATGTCAAAATCTTCAGCGAGTACATGCGCGCCGCCGGCTACTACACGACGAACAACGCCAAGACCGATTACAACTTCGACCGCCCCGGAGCGCCGCCGCCCGTCGCGGCGTGGGACGAGTCGAGTAATCGCGCACACTTGCGCAGCCGTCCTGCGGGAAAACCGTTCTTCTCAGTTTTCTCGCTCATGATGAGTCATGAAAGTAAAATCCGCGCGGACGAGAAAGAGTTTGCCGAGTTGACCGCCGGGTTAAAGCCGTCCGACCGCCACGACCCGGCCAGAGCACAACTCCCGCCGTATTACCCGGACACGCCCCTGACGCGCCGCGACTGGGCACGTCATTACGACCTCGTCACCGCGATGGATCTGCGCGCCGGGGAGTTGCTGAAAGAACTCCATGATGACGGATTGGCCGACGAGACAATCGTCTTCTTCTTCAGCGACAACGGGCGGGGATTGCCGCGCGCGAAGCGCTGGGTTTATGACGCCGGGATTCATCTTCCGCTCATCGTCCGCTGGCCGAATCGTCTTCAACCCGGAACTGTCAACGATGATCTCGTCAGTTTTATTGACTTACCGAAGACAGTGCTCGCGTTGGCCGGAGTCGGAGCGCCCGCCCACATGCAGGGACAGATTTTTCTCGGCCCGGAAGCATCTCGACGCCGTGAATACATCTTCGCGGCGCGCGACCGGATGGACGAAACCTACGACATCATTCGCGGCGTCAGGGATAAACGCTACAAGTACATCCGTAACTTCCAACCGC
>JBPCPQ010000454.1:0-3766 GCA_050999015.1 Pyrinomonadaceae bacterium
GATTGCTGCGGCGTGTTGGCGTTGGCGGCCGGGTTCTGGCGCGTGAAGGCGCTGTTGAAATCGAAGCTGCCCGCCGCGACTGCGCCCCGGCTCCCGTTGTTTGAGCGCAGCAGACGGAATTCGCCGCCGAAGCGAAAGGTCTGATTGCCCGCGATTTTCGTCGCGCCGCCGCGCACGGTATGCGTGTCCTCCGCCGCGCGGTTGAGGCGGTTCGCTTCGCCGAAGTTGGAGAAGCCGTTGATGCGTATGCGTGGGAACGACTGCACGGGCAGCACGTTGGTGAATGACGCCGGGAAACCGAGCGATGATGCGTCCACCTCGCCGACGGGTGCAGCGTTGACGAAGAAGCGCGTGAAGCCGTAGCGGAAATTGAGAATCGTCGTCGCGTTCAAGGTGTACGTGTCGTCGAAAGCGAAGCCGGGGGCGGTGCGCGTCTCCTCGTCGGCGGTGAGCGGGTTGCGGAAACCGCCCGCGCGCCCGACCGTGAATTTGCGGCGCGAGAAGCGTCCGAAGACGCGGTGGCGCTCGCTGAAGTTGTGATCAATTTTGACAACGTAGCCGTCGTCGCTCACCGGGTCTTTGTAAGACAGGCGCAGGTTGTTGACGGTTCCCAGCGCGTTCGGCAGCGGCACAAGGGTGAGCAGGTTGCTCGCAATCGGACTGATGCGACCTTGCGGAATGATGTTTCCGGCGAACGCAGTTCTGGTGAAACTCCCGGCGGTCACACCGGGGCGCGTCGTCGCCGGGTCGTAGACGAGGATGCCCGGCGTTTCCGTAAAATTGCCCTGACGTTGGAGCGCGGTCGGCACGGTGCTGACGAAAGCGCGCGGCACGCCCTCGCGCGAGCCTTCGTAAGAGACGAAGAAGAACGTGCGGTCTCGGCCGTTATAGAACGCCGGCCCGCCTTCGCCGAAGCGCGGCAGGACGACGGGGCCGCCGACGGTTCCGCCGAACAGGTTATAGCCGAACTGCGGGCGGTCGGTGGCGAACGGGTCGCGCGCGTTGAGCCGCGAATTACGCAGGAACTCGAAGAGCGAGCCGTTGAAATCGTTCGACCCCGATTTAATGGTCGCGTTGATGACGCCGCCGGTGAAGCGTCCGAACTCGGCGTCGAAACTGTTGGTTTGAACCTTGAATTCCTGCGTCGCTTCGGACGACGGCACGAATTGAATCCAGCCGTCGCTGCCCGTGTTCGGCACGCCGTCGAGCAACGCTTCGTTCGAGCGGTTCTGGCCGCCGTTGATGCTGATCGCCGAGATGCCGTTGTTGGCGGTGGTGCGCAGAAACGTCGAAGCCTGACCGCGCGCGTTGATGCTGACGCCGGGCGACAGGGCGGCGAGCGCGAAGGCATTGCGTCCGTTGAGCGGCAAGTCCGTGACCGCCCGGCCCGTGACGACCGTCCCGCGCGAGGCGTCGTTCGCTTCGAGCGGCGACGCATCGGAGGTGACTGTGACGGTTTCGCCGAGCGCGCCGGGTTCGAGCGTCACGTCAATCGTCGTATTGTCTCCGATCTGTAAAGTGATGCCCGATTGCACGAACTTCTTGAAATTGGTTTGCTCGACTTCGAGCCGGTACTGGCCCGGCGGCAGTGACGGCACGGAGTAAACACCTTCTTCCGAGGTGAGCGTCTCACTCGGCGTGTTGGTGGCGGTGTTCACGATTGACACGCGAGCGCCCGCGATGGCCGCCCCCGCCGAGTCCGTCACGCGACCAATGATCGTCGCGCGAAATTCCTGCGCGCTGACACCGACTGCCGAAGCGAGCCACATTCCACACACGACAACAAGCATTTTTTGAAGCCTCACAAAATACCTCCGAGGTGTTTTTCTGTAATTGTTTGCACAATCAACGATCTCTGTACATTGTTTGGTGGGCGAGCCAACAAACTGCGTCAAGTTAATTACTGAAGATCGAGGACATGACGATAAAGCCGCGAAATCGTGATTTAAAACAGGAAAACGCTTTGCTTGCGAAACTGATTTGTGCGGCCGAATCTGCTTTGACTGCGCGGCGGAGATTGAAGCGCTTACCATTATGTGTAATCATTTACACCTTGATCCATATCTTGTCAACATAAATATTTCGTAGGCATTCTTTCGGCTCGCGCTCATCAAAAGCGCCGTGCCGAAAAACGCATTAGTAAGTGGAGGAGCTTAAGGCTCGCGGAACGCGCCGACTAAATAGAGGATTCTCGTCGGCATGAAGGGTGGCAGGCGGCGCGCGGCTTTAAGCCAGGTGCCGTTATTTCCTGTGTGTCAAACGCAAGGTCGCGGCGGGCGCGGCGCATGAACTGCGCTCGATTATCTGGCACGGAAACATGCGCGACTCGACGCGCGCTTTTGGATTCTTCAGTTTCTGCAAAAGCATCGTCGCTAATTCTGCTCCGACCTTTTCCTGAAACACCGTCACCGTCGTGAGCGAAGGTTCGAGGATGGAAAAATCCTCGCGGTCGCCGAAGCCCATTAAGCTCATTTCGCGGGGGATGGCGATTCCCCGGCTGACCAGCGCCTTCCACGCGCCGCCGGCGATTTCGTCGTTGCCGCCGAAGATGGCCGTCGGCGGGTCAGGGCGGCGCAACAGTTCGCCAGTCGCAAGCTGCCCGTATTCGATGTACCCGACGCCCCACGGTTCGGTGACGGCGAGTTGGGCGATTCTTTCTTCTTTGAGCGCCCGCGCGTAACCATCGTAGCGTCGTTTGAACCACGGAAGATTCGTGTTGCCGACGAAGGCGATGCGCCGATGGCCGAAACGAGCCAGATACTTCGTCGCCTCGTAGGCCCCCGCGACGTCGTCGTAGACGAGCGCGTCTGTTTTCAGTTTTGATTTGCTGCCGATGTATGTGTTCCCCAACATGACGTAAGGCAGCTTCGCGTCGGTCAGCGCGTCGAGCAAATTTTCGTGATGCACGCCGGCCAGAATTACGCCGTCAACGGTGCCCCGATTGGCGACCAGACGCGGCAGCGTGAGGTGTTTGGGAGGCGTCTCCGGCGAGTAGCGGAAAGCGGCGAAGACGAGATCATAGCCGGCCTGCGTGAGTGTCTGCTCGGACGCCATCAGCATCTTGACCTGCATCGAGTTCAGCGCCTCGCGGTTGCCGAGCAGGAAGCAAATCGTTTCGGAAGAATTTTGCGACAGTCGCTTCCAGTGAATGTTGCGTTGGTAGGAGAGAGCCTCGACCGCCTCGTTGACGAGGCGCGCCGTCCTTTTGTCGAAATAGCCGGAGTTGTTCAGCACGCGCGAGACGGTCGCGGTGCTGACGCCCGCCCGCCGGGCGACATCCTTAATGGTCACTTCTCCCATGCGCCAAACACTTACACACATGAAAAAAGTCGTCAAGTTTCCCCTAGAGTTGCGGGGCCAGAGCCGCGCCGGTGTTGAAGTACCCTGCCCGTATTTCCTGCTTCCCACTTCCCACAATCTCCGTCGCCTTCTGTGATCCTGACTGTTGTTCGTGTGTTAATCTGTCACGCGGAGCAAAAGAATATGGCTATACAGACGATGCCGGCGGAAGCGGCGCGTGAAGAGATTGTTTCCTTCGATCCGGCGACGGGCGAGGAGATCGGGCGCGTGCCTCTTCGTTCGGCGGTGGAGGTCGAGCGCGCCGTCGAGCGCGCCCACGCCGCGCAAAAGGAGTGGGCAAAACTTTCTTTCCGCGAGCGCACCGCCGTGATACTGCGCGCGCGCGCGTTAATCCTGAATGAGATGGATGAGATTGCCCAACTCATCTCGCGCGAGAGCGGCAAACCAACTGCCGAAGCTGTGGCGA
>JBPCPQ010000248.1:0-3797 GCA_050999015.1 Pyrinomonadaceae bacterium
CAGGATGGTCGCGCGGTTTCACGCGCTTCGCGCGCGAGATCGTGGAAGCGCTCGGAGATGGACGCACATCCGTTGAAGAAGCCGCAACATTCGAGGACGGCTATCGCACGCAACTCGTTCTTGACGCCGCGTGCCGCGCCCACGAAGAAAATCGCCGCATCGTGCTCCGTTAAAAGGATGCACCGCAAAAGGAACGGCGGGCGCAGAGACCAAAGCAATAATGCCTTTCCTCCTCTGCGTCCTCCGCGTCCTCTGTGGTAACTCCCAATCCATCCTCTAACTACAAACCGCGATAGACATAGACAGGATGCGAAAGAAGAAAAGTGAAATCGTGCGCGTCGGCGTTGATACCGGCGGGACGTTCACGGATTTTGTTTTCGTGTCCGGCGAGTGGGCGAGCGTTTTCAAAGTCGCTTCGACGCCCGCCGATCCGTCGCGCGCGATCACCGAAGGTTTGAAACGCATCGCCGATGAGACGGGCGCGAAACTCCGCGACATCGAAATAATTCACGGCACGACCGTGGGGACGAATGCGCTACTGGAACGGCGCGGGGCGCGGACCGCGCTCATCACCACCGCCGGGTTTGAAGACGTGCTCGCCATCGGACGGCAGACACGTCCGCGCCTTTACGATCTTGATGTCGTGCGACCTGAGCCACTCGTGTCGCGCGATTTGCGCTTTGGCGTCGTCGAGCGCGTCGCCGCATCGGGTGAAGTTTTAGAATCGTTGGATGAAAACTCGCTCGTGTCGCTTGTCGAAAAGTTGAAACGCGCGCGCGTTGAATCAGTGGCAGTTTCCCTTCTCTTCTCCTTCGTTCATCCTCAACACGAACAGCGCATTGCCGCAGCACTCGCCGCGCTTGGTGTCCCACTTTCGGTTTCACATGTCATCCTGCCTGAATATCGTGAGTACGAACGCACTTCCACTGTTTGCATTAATGCTTACCTGCAACCGCTGATGGGCGCGTACCTGAACCGCTTGAATGAGGAAGCGCCGCGCCTGCGCGTGATGCAATCATCGGGCGGAAGCGTGTCGGCGCGCGTCGCGGGCGGCGAGCCGGTGCGGACGATTCTTTCAGGGCCGGCGGGCGGCGTGGTCGGTGCGCTCAATGTTGCTCGTGAGGCGGGTGTGCGAGACATCATCACGTTCGACATGGGCGGCACTTCAACCGACGTGGCGTTGTGTGGGGAGAGCGAGGTGCGTCTGACGAACGAATCGTCAATCGCCGGGATGCCAATCGCGGTTCCCGTAATGGACATTCACACGGTAGGCGCGGGCGGCGGCTCAATCGCGCGCATTGACGCGGGCGGGAGTCTGCGCGTCGGCCCCGCATCGGCGGGCGCAGACCCGGGGCCCGCGTGTTACGGTCGCGGGCTTTTGCCGACGGTGACGGACGCCAACCTCGTGCTCGGACGCTTCGGCGGTGCCGACCTGCTCGGCGGTGACTTCCGCCTTGTCGCGAAGCGAGCGGAAGATGCGTTGACGAAGTTGGCGCGTGAGATGAGCGCGGCGGGCGGGCAAAAAGTACACATGCATGAAGCGGCGCTCGGCGTGGTGAGCGTGGTGAACGCCGGGATGGAACGCGCGCTACGAGCTGTCTCAATCGAGCGCGGCCACGACCCACGTTACTTCACGCTTGTTTCGTTCGGCGGTGCGGGCGGCTTGCACGCCGTCGAACTGGCGCGGCATTTACGCATTCCGCGCATCATTGTGCCGCTTGATCCGGGCGCTCTCTCAGCGCGCGGCGCGCTCTCGTCGGACGTAGTGAAAGACTTGAGCCGTACCGTGATGCTGAAGGCGACGGACGATGACGAATCGCGTCTCGAACGGGCGTTCCGCGAGATGGAGCGCGAGGCGCGCGCGGCGCTGAAGCGTGAAGGCTTCGGCGATTCGAGTCAACGCCTTGAGCGGACGGTAGCGGCGCGCTACGCCGGACAATCATTTGAGTTGTCAATCAAGTGGATGAGTGGCGCTCAGAAACTCGCGGGGGCGTTTCATCGTGTATACCTCGCACGCTACGGCTACGCGCAGGAGGCGAACGTCGTCGAGATCGTCAGCGCGCGAGTGCGGGCTGTCGGTCTTGTCGAAAAGATGAAGAGGGCGCGAGGTAGGCGACAGGTGAAAAGTTCTGACACCGCAACGAAGCCACACGCGCACGCGCCGGTTTATTTCGAGCATCACAAATCGCAACTCGTCAACGTCTATGACCGCGACCAACTCGCGCCGGGCGCGCGGCTGCAATCGCCGTGCATCGTCACCGAGTACTCGTCAACCACGCTGATCCCGCCGGGCGCACTTGTTGAAGTTGATCCTCATGACAATTTAATTATTCAGCCGCCGCCAACTGCATGAAAAGAACATCTAACTTCGATCCGACGACACTTGAAATCTACCGTGCGCTTTACACTTCGGTTGCGGAAGAAATGGGACTCGCGCTGCGGCGCACGGCCTTTTCGCCGAACATCAAAGAGCGGCGTGATTATTCGTGCGCCGTGTTCGACGCGGCGGGGCGCGTTATCGCACAGGGCGACCACATGCCGGTGCATCTCGGCTCGATGCCGATGGCCGTCGCCGCCGCGCTTCGTGAAACCACAATCGCGCCCGGCGACGTGATCGCCCTCAACGACCCTTTCGCCGGCGGCACGCACCTGCCGGATGTAACACTTGTCGCCGGAGTCTTCAAGCAGAAGGCAGAAGGCAGAAGGCAGAAGGCAGATAAGACAACTTCATATTTGAAATCTCAAATCGCAGATTTTCAATCCGCAATCCGCAATCCGCAATCCGCAATCTTCTACGTGGCAAACCGCGCGCACCACGCGGACATCGGCGGGGCGACGCCCGGCTCGATGGGGATGGCGACGGACATTTACGGCGAGGGCGTGCGGATTCCGCCGATTCATCTCGTGCGCGGAGGCGCGATGGTCGAAGACGTGATGCGTCTGCTGCTCGCAAACGTGCGGGGAGCGCGCGAGCGCCACGCCGACTTTGAGGCGCAGATCGGTTCACTGAAAACCGGCGCGGCGCGTCTGCTTGAAATCGTTGAGCGCGCGGGTATGAGCGAGTCGGAAGAGTACGCTGGACACCTAATCAGTTATTCGGCGCGCGTGATGCGTGCTTGTATCGCGCAAATTCCCGACGGCATGTACGAGGCCGAAGACGCGCTTGATGACGACGGCGTGGGTGATGAAGAAGTTATGTTGCGCGTGCGCGTGGCGATTAAAGGCGAGCGGGCGCGCGTGGATTTCACGGGCAGCGCGCCGCAGGTCGCTGGCCCTGTCAACGCGGTCGAGGCGATTACGGTGTCGGCGGTGTCGTATGTGTTTCGTTGCCTGATCGGCGCGGAGGATGTTCCGGCGAGCGCGGGTCTGATGGAACCGATTGAGGTCGTCGCGCCTCGCGGCACCGTCGTCAACGCCTTGCACCCGGCATCGGTCGCGGGCGGCAACGTCGAGACTTCGCAGCGCATTGTTGATGTGCTGTTCAAAGCTTTGGCCGAAGCATTGCCCGAAAAGATTCCGGCGGCGAGTCAGGGCACGATGAACAATCTGACAATCGGCGGCGTTGACGCGAGGACGGGCGCGGAGTTTGCCTACTACGAAACAATCGCCGGCGGGATGGGCGCGCGGCCTTCGGCGGATGGCCTCAGCGCGGTACACACGCACATGACGAACAGCCTCAATACGCCCGCCGAAGCGCTTGAATATGCCTACCCTCTGCGCGTCCGTGCTTACACAATCCGCCGCAACTCCGGCGGGCGCGGCGCGCGTCGTGGCGGCGACGGCATTGTGCGCGAGAT
>JBPCPQ010000407.1:0-3543 GCA_050999015.1 Pyrinomonadaceae bacterium
TTTTAACGTCAAGAAACAACCGGCAATTCAGGCGGCAATAGCGAGCAATAAAATTATCGTCGTCGGCGCGTTTTATGAAATCACAAGCGGCGCGGTTGATTTTTTCGAAACCGACGAAGATTTGCGAGTCGCGCAAGCCGATTACGAGAGTTGTTCATGGCGTTCGCACCTGACGTAATTTGTCGAACGTTTGTGGAACATAACCGCTGCCGACACTCTTATGAGTCCCGTTGAGGGTGTCTGCGGGCGCTGTGCGGGTTCAATTACGGGCCGCCGAACAACGGCATGCACCCGACCCGCATCAGCGCGCCTCTCATCGTTAACTTACTTGTGGCGCAGTTACGCGCGGGCGGGTGATGCCTGGCGTTATGCGTCTTCTTCTATCTGAGGCTTAAGAATGATGTAGAGTACTCCGTTGTTCGATTTGTAACTGCTCTGCGCCCACGGGATAGTCGTCACCAAGCACTGCCCGAACGCACGTGATGATAGAGAACGTGAAACGATATGGGTGGCGTTACCGGCTGCGGGCGGCCGTGCCGCTAAGTAACCTTTGAAAAGTTCGGTGACATTTCTCAGGCGACCAGTTGAAAGACCTTCTCCGGCGTCAGGTGTGCGAAGTACCGCTCGACCGCCATGACCAACTCGGACATGGACGAGCAGCAGCGATTCGCAAGTGCAGTTCCTTTCAAGTGCCACCACAGCTTTTCTACCGGGTTGTCCTTGTGCCCGCCGTAGCGCGGCAGGTACACCAACTCAAGCCGTGGATGCGACGCCAGCCACTCCCGCAACGCACGGCTCTTATGAATCGAAGCGTGATCCAAGATCATCAGCACCCGACACTCGCCGTAAGCGGCAAGCAAGTCCGTCAAGAAGGCGATCATCTCAGTGGTGCGCTTGCGCCTGAAGAGGCGGTAGAAGCATAACAAGCTATCTGAGGTTGTCGTGACAAGCGATTTCTTGGCTAGAGCCTGGCCGCAGCAGCGCCGTCGAGGAACCATTCGAGTGTGCCGTTGACGGGCGAGATCATTTGAGCGGGCAGACGCTGCGGGTCGTGACCTCCATTGAGGACATCATCCATGCGCTCGGCTTTAGATGTGCCGGTGACGACGAATGCGATGCGCGCCGCATCGTTAATCGCAGGAGCGGAGAGCGTCAAACGGTAAGCATCAAACTTCCCGACCGGGTTGGCGATCACCCAAAGGGAAGATTCGGCGAGGGCGTCGGTGTGCGGGAAAAGTGATGCGGTGTGGCCGTCGTCGCCCATGCCGAGCAGCATCAGGTTAAAGCGCGGCCACCGAACATCGCCGAAAAAGGCGCGCATCTCGGCTTCATAGAGTTTTGCGCTCTCGACTGCCTCAAGTTCGCCGTGCATTCGATGCACGTTTTCTTCCGGTAAATCCACCTTTGAGAACAGAGATTCGCGTGCCATACGATAATTGCTCTCGGCATGGTCGGGCGGGACACAGCGCTCATCGGTGAAGAACAAATGGGTCGCGCGCCACGCGACGCGGTGACGAAACTCGGCGGCGGCGAGCAGTTCATAAATGCGCTTCGGAGTCGAACCGCCGGAGAGGGCGACGGCGAACGTGCCGTTCTCATTAACAGCTTTTCCGGCGACCTCGACGAAACGCTCAGCGACGGCGCGCGCGACATCTTCTGAGTTGTCGAACACGTTGATGGTCGGCGAAACGCGGGGCGACTTCATCAGAAAGCTTTGCCGTGTTTGAGCGCGCATAGCGCCGCGCCGTAGAGCGATGTGGTGTCATCAAGGATGACGTGGACGGGAACTGAAGCCGTCAGGTATGCCATGCGTCCTTTATCGTTAAATGCCTTCATGAATGAGCCGTCCTTCAACTTGTCGAGAATCTTCGGGGCGATTCCGCCGCCGACATAAAGCCCACCGATTGACTTCAGAACCAGCGCCAGATTGCCGGCCATCGCGCCGTAAATCTCGACGAACATCTCAAGCGTTTTCACCGATAACTCCGATTTCTTTGCGAGCGCGGCCTTCGAGATCACCGCCGACGAATCTTCGGCACTCTCCAACTCGGCGGCGAGCCACCTGGGTTCTTCGGCGAATCCGCTGTCGCGCAGGAAAGAGTAGATGTTGAAAAGCCCGGGGCCTGAAAGGATGCGCTCGTAGCTGACGTGTCCGTACCTGTGTGTGAGCCAGTTGAGCAAACCTGTTTCCAGTTCGGAGCGGGGCGCAAAGTCTACGTGCCCGCCTTCGGATGGCATCGGGTGGTAGTCACAACCGTCCCAGAAGATACTCGCCATGCCAAGTCCGGTTCCGGCGGCGATCAGGCCGCGATGTCCGTGGCGACGCCTCCGGTCGCCCTCGCTGAGCGTATGCAGTTGCGAGGGGACGAGCGTCTCGACGCCGAAGGCCATCGCCTCCAGATCGTTAATCATGCTGACGGTCTCGACCTTCAGCGTTCCGGCCAGACTCCGTGCGCTCATCTCCCACGCGAGATTCGTCGCGTCAACGCGCCCGTCAACCACCGGCCCCGCGACGCCAAAGCAGGCGTGCGTGATCTCGGGTCGGTGTGTCGCATTAAATTCTTCGAGGATGTCTTCCAAAGATTGATAGCCCGCGCTCGGAAAGCTTTGCAGGGTCTTCAGTTCAAGTGCTCCGCGCTCTTCCCTTCCGAAGAGCGCGACGTTGGTCTTCGTGCCGCCAATGTCTCCAGCAATGATCATATATTTTTTAGAGTTATGCGGTTCAGAGTGACGCCTTGAGGCGTGATGATTCACCGAGGGCAATTCACGGCTGAAGCCGTAACTCTTTACCCGAACCGCGTGGCTTATCGTAATTGCAATGCTTCGATTACCCGCGCCGCACAGGTTAAGGCTTTTTCGTATGTCGTGTCGCGCGCCAGAAAGTTTAACTCACGACTCAACCGCTCGCCTTCGCTTTTCGCTTCATACGTCAGGACGTGCCCCGGGTCGTGCGCGTCGCCCCCGATTCTGGCTCCGGTGACGAGCTTTGTTCTTTCGGGTTTCAGCTTGACGTAGAACTCAGCGTCTCCTTCCGATGCAGTGAGCGACGTGGAGACGATCATCGGGTCGTCCACATCCTGTACGAACAACGATTGAAGTTCTACCGCGATCTGACGTTCGCCTTTACGAAAACTAATGCGCCGCGTTCCGTTTCCCGCTGGCGACTCTGTAGACTCAATCTCCCAACCGAGTTGCGCGGCCAGCCATCCGACGGCCAGCAGAGTTCCGACGGCGGTCGGCGCGTGGCTCTCGTGCGGCTGTTCGTAAGCGATGTGGACGCGATCAATTTGGTCGAGGTGCGATCGGTACTCCGGCACATCCCAGAAACCGGCCAGCAGAGTGCGCCACGCCGTCAGCCGTCCCCAGTTCAAATCGCTGAAGTGAATTCCTTTTGATCGTCCGTTGACTGCTTCGGTTAAGTGCAGAAGGTCTTCGTAAGGTTGATCGAAAGATCGAGAGTCAACAATCACCCTGTCCGCGAGCGCCACCAATTTTTTGAAAAGCTTGTCGTCATACTGAGGAATATCTTTCCACCACAGAAAC
>JBPCPQ010000376.1:0-6491 GCA_050999015.1 Pyrinomonadaceae bacterium
GTCGGCAGGTATGATGTACCGTCGCTGCGCGCCGAAATCGCCGCCGCCGTGAAGGACATCGCCAAAGGCGGCATCACCGAGCCGTTGCGCCTCGAAGACGGGTATCAAATCATTCGAGTTGACGACCGCACGCCCGCGTCAGAGGCGACTTACAATGAAGAAGAAGTGCGCGGGGCGCTGACGCAGGAGCGCGCCGGCAAGGAGCGCGAAACATACATCACCACGCTACGCAAAGAGGCGTACATCAAAGTCTCCAAAGATTATCAAGATGCCGTAATGCCTCTGTTGAAAGACGTCACGCCGCCCGATCAACAAACCGCGCCCACCAAGTCGGCCACGCCCACCGCGAACAAGAAGACCCAATAAAAGTGCTGGGTGCTGGGTGCTGGGTACTGAGGGGAAAGGCTTCAGGTCAGCACTCAGCACTCAGCACTATTTCGAGATGCGCCTCGATCAATTTCTCAAAGCGAGCCGCCTCGTGCTGCGGCGCACCGTCGCGCAGGAGTTGTGCGAGGCGGGCGCGGTCTCAGTAAACGGAATCGTCGCGCGTTCGTCACGCGCCGTTCACGTCGGAGACGAGATCACTTTGCGCCGCGTCAATCGCCAACTTACGGCGCGTGTCCTCGCCGTGCCCGACGCGCGCCAAACCTCCCGCCGGGAAGCCTCCACACTTTATGAAGTCGTCAGCGATGATCGCATTGGCGACGAATAACGCACTTGGGGAAAAGGGGAAAGGTAAAAGAAGAGGGATAAAGGGGAAGGGGAAAAGGGAAAAACAAAGTGTCTTTTCCTTTTTCCCCTTCCCCTTTCTTATTTCTTCCCGCGCGCTTCAGATTGTCGCAGCCTCGCATGAGTCGAGAACGGGCGCGTCTTCTTCCACTCCTGTTTCACTTTCTTCGCCCATGTAGGTGCGCCCCGCCGCGATAGTCTCGAAGTATTCTTCGATGCGTGTGAGGATTTCCGTGACCGCGTGTGAGTGATAGATCACCTGTCGAAAGCGCGAGCCTCCGGGAAGACCGCGCGTGAACTGTCCGGCCAGTTGCTTCATGCGTCCGAGCGCGGCGAACTCCGGCATGTCGGCGCGCAGCAGATCAAAGTATTCGAGCAGCACCGCGCGTTTGTCTTCAAGCGTCGGCTCGTAGGGCGTGCGACCCGCGAGGGTGTCTTCAATCTGCCGGAAAATCCACGGGTTCGCCATCGCGCCGCGTCCGATCAGGATGCCGTCGCAATTCGTTTCGCGCCAGCGCGCGAAGGCCTCTTCGACGGTCGTCACGTCGCCGCTCCCCGACACCGGCACCTTCACCGTTTCTTTTATCTGCCGTACCAAATCCCAATCGGCGCGACCCTTGTAACCCTGCTCTTTCGTCCGACCGTGCAGCGCGATGTGCTCGACGCCGCAGGCTTCGGCGACGCGCGCCGTTTCGAGCGCGTTGATCGAGTTATCGTAATAGCCGGCGCGAATTTTGATTGTCAGCGGAATCGTGATCGCTTTTTTAATTTCCGTCAGGATTTTTTCAAGACGCGGCAGATCGCGCAACAGGCCGGAGCCGCCGCCGTGCTTCACGACTTTCGGTGCGGGGCAGCCGCAGTTGATGTCGAGAATATCGGCGCCGACTTCTTCGGCCATCTCCGCCGCCATCCGCATCCGTTCGGATTGTCCGCCGAAAATCTGCACCGCGAACGGGCGCTCATAATCGTAAAAGCGCATCTGCCGTTTCGACTTCGGGTTGTTGCGCGTCAACCCCTCGACCGAGATGAACTCCGAGACAGTGAGGCCGATGCCGCCGCGCCGCTTCAACAAACAGCGGAACGCTACGTCGGTGACGCCCGCCATCGGCGATAACACGAGCGGCGGGTTAATCTCAACGTCACGAATCTTAAAAGGCTTAGTCATCGCTTTAACATCTTATCAGTGCATTGACTCTTCAGTTCACAGGTCTATTATCTAAACATGGGGGCGAGCCAACAAATCAATTTATGACGACGGGATTATAACAAATGCGCCACTTCAATCTCATCCGCACGCTCGGCATCGCGTGGACGCTTCTCTACGCGACGTTCGTCGTCTGGCTGTACTGGGTTGCGCCGCGCACAATCGAAGAAGTTGCGACGGGCGCGAGCGTCGTCGCCGGGACGTATCAAGTTGACGAACAGAAATTCGATGCGGCACGCGCGTTGTTTCGCCGCGAGCAGTACCGGGCCGCACGCGACGAGTGGGGACGCGCCGACCCCGCCGGGCGCGACGCGCGGACGCAGTTCTACGTCGCTTACGCCTTTTATCGCGAAGGCTGGGGGCGCATCTACAACGACGATGCGCTGTTTCGCGCCGGACTCGAAGCCGTTAACCGCGCGATCAGTTTATCGCCCGGCGCGGCGCTGACAATCACCGACCCCGAATTACAGATAAGCTCCGCCGCCGAATTGAAGGCAGAATTAGAACAGGGATTGGAGCGAAGCGTTGACGACCTTAATCCGCTAAAAGTTTTGCGTGAAAGAAAATGACGATTGACCATACCGCACGTAACCGCGCGCTCGTGCGTTACCTGCTGCTCCCGACAATTTTTTTGACGGTCGCGCTGCTGGGCGGCCTGCGTGTTGCCGCCGGAACACAGGCCTTCACTTTCGTCGCGCCGACGCTCATCACGCTTTTTCTCGCGCTGCTGTTGATGGTCTTATTCGTGCGTGGTCGCGCTCTCGATGTTTCGCGTTGGCTCTCCGGCAGACATCATCCGCTGACGAATGTTTCGCACGCGCTGACGCTCGCCGCGCTCTTCTTCGCTTCGGCCCAGAGTTTTAACAGCGTGCTCCCTGAACGGGGGCTGTTCCGCCCGCTGTTCGCTTTCTTTTTTCTGTGGACGTTGTGGAACAATCTCTTTTCGTCGTTCGACGCGCGGCGGTTGGTGCGCAGCCTCGCCGCGCTATTTGCGACCGCGTTCGTGTTGAAACACATGCTTCTGGCGAGTCTCTACGACGCCGAAGGCGGATGGCTGAAGCGTCTCGCCGGGCTGCTCGTCGAAGGCATCACGCTCGGCACGATTGACGCCCCGCAATATGCGCCCGCTTCCGGCTACATTTCTTTCTTCACGATTCTACTCTACGTCGGCGGCCTTGTGCTCTTGCCTGCCGCGCCCTACGAAGATAATGAAGCGGACGGCGACAACGCGCAAACCATCGTCTGCGCTTATCGTCAACTCTCACCCTCGGAGAAAATAATCGTGCTCGAATCGCTTCAATCGGGAAAGTTAAATTCACAAAGCGCAGCGAACGGTGGCGACGCGGGAGAACTGCTCATCGCGGGACGGGAGCCGGACGCAAGCGAAAGGGTGATCGAAGGAGTGATTGTGCCGCGCGAAAGTCCGCGCTAGAAGCCGCCGGCCCTTTGGTGAGTGCTACCAGATGAGACGCGGCGTCTAAAGACCGAGCGGGCGCGGCGTCGTTCCGCCGAAGAACCAACTCGCGCCGACTCTCAGGCGGTGCTGCCACGTCGGGAGGCGGGAAGTGTAGAGCGCGAAGCGCGCCTGTCGCGCCAGCGCGCCGTCAATAACTTTGCCGCCGGCGAGCACCGCCGCGCGCTCGGTGCCGAGACTTACTGCTTCTCCAAGTTCGGCGAAATGCTTCGTGCCGGGCACGCTCCCGTCGAGGAGTGCCTGCACGTTGCGGGCGACCAAACCTGACTGTTGAAAAGCAAGCTGCGCGGTGCCGGAGAGACTCGGCGCGACATCTCCGTAGAGAGCGATGTCACCGAGCGCGAAAACTTTTTTGTGGCCGCCCACCTGAAGAGTCGGCTCGACGACGATCAGGCCGCGCGAATCTTTCTCGATATCCAGTTTCTCGACGAGCGGATTGACCTTGACGCCCGCCGACCACACCACCCCCCCGACGCTGACCTCGGTCGTTTCGCCGTTGTGCTCGAAGACGACCGAATCGGGTGTCACGCGGCGAACGCGCGTCTTCGTATGCACATCAATACGGGCGTCCCTGAGCGCGCCTTCGACGACGCCGCGAATCTCGTCGTCCATCGTCGGCACGACGCGGTCGCCCATTTCCAGAATCATAACGTGCGGCTCGCCGCGCAGTCCCCGGCGGCGGAAAGCGTCGTGCAGCAGGTCAGCCATCTTCGTCGCCAGTTCGACGCCGCTCGCGCCCGCTCCGACGACGGCGAAGGCGGTCGCGCGGCGGGCGTCCTGTGGTGCTGCGTCGGGTGGGATGTGGTCGAGCGCGTCAATCATGCGCTGCCTGAGTGCATCGGCGTGCGCCACCTGACGGAACGGCAGCGCGTGCTCGGCGGCTCCCTCGACGCCCCAGTAATTAGTTACGCCGCCCGTCGCCAGCACCAGAAAGTCGTAAGCGTGCCGGCGCACACAGCCTTCGATTGACACTTCGCGCGCGGCGAAATCAATATCCGTCACTTCGCCGCGAAGGAAGCGCACGCGGTCGTCGAGTAACTCCCGGTAAGTAGGGGCGATGTGCCACGCCTCGACCTCACCGCTCATGTACTCATAAAGCATCGGCGTGAACACGAAATGGTCTTCGCGGCTGATGAGCGTCACGTCGCCCGCGCCCGCGAGATCAAGCGCCGTGAACAAACCGCCGAAGCCGCCGCCGATGATACAAATCCGCGCCTTGTCTGAACTCATACGCACTCCTAAAAAGCTATCAGCCGTCAGCTATCAACGTCATCATTTTCATTGAGTCTGGGCGCGAGCGTCCAGTTTGGCCGGCATCGTAACAGAAAAATCAGAAGGCAGATAGGAGTAAACAAATTTCCGAATCTGAGACTTCAGATTTGAAATCACAGATTCGCATATCAGATGACAATAGTGTTTAGCTGCTTACTGCTTTCCGCTTGCTGCCTGCTGCCCTCTGCCTACTGCTCTCTGCCTTCTAGACAGCGCGCCGAAGGCCGTGCTAGATTGGTAACGCTTTTATATTCTAGCGGTTGGCCTGATTCTATCAGGTGAACTGCGGTCTGGGAGGACCATCAGAAACAGTGACGTTAGCCAGAGAGGTGAAAGAGCAACTAGTCAACGACTACCGAATGCACGAAGGCGACACCGGCTCGCCGCAAGTACAAGTCGCGCTGCTGACAAAGCGCATCAACGAACTCACCGAGCATTTCAAAATACACAAGAAGGACAACCACTCACGGCGCGGGCTGCTCAAGATGGTCTCGCAGCGCCGGAGTCTGCTTGACTATCTGAAGCGCAGAGACATCGAGGGGTATCACCAACTTATCGCACGCTTAGGGTTACGCCGTTAGTTAAGCGCGCGTCGAAATTCCATCTCGCTCCGAAAGTCTTAAGGAAACCAATACGAGGACTCGTTCCTTTTTACCAATACGCCCGCGTCCCTTGAAAAGCTTACGGATAGTGCCGAACGTGACGGCGATAAACTTACCCGCGAGCGGACGCGAGGAAACCCTGCCGCAGAATAAAGCAAAGGGCGGCGCTTCAGAAGCTTCACGTCGAAGCCTGTGGCGCCGCTTTTTCTTTGAAATTATTGGTTGAGTGCCGCGCCCGGTCACGGGGGCGCGACCGCCGTCGAGAATTCACCTTTGCCGGATTCAGGGTTGCCGCGCCGGATGAGACGGCTCAGCGGCACTCACCGGTAATTAAATGTTATCGCAGTAAAAGATGTCGTGCGAAGGAGACAGACATATATGCCAGTAAAGAAATACCTCAAAGAAACAATCAAGGTCGGCGACAGAGAGTTGTCGGTCGAAACGGGGCGCGTCGCCAAACAGGCCGACGGCTCGATTGTCATCAGATACGGCGACACGATGCTTCTGGTCGCCGCCGTCGGCGCGCAGACGCCGCGCGAAGGAATTGATTTCTTTCCGCTCACGGTCGAATACCGCGAGCACAATTACGCCGCCGGACGCATTCCCGGCAATTACTTCCGGCGCGAAGGCCGTCCCAACGAAAAGGAAGTCCTGACCAGTCGCCTGATTGACCGCCCCTGCCGCCCGCTCTTCACCGAAGGCTATCGCAACGAAACTCAAGTCATCGCCTCGGTTATCTCAGCCGACCCGGACAACGACCCCGACGTGATCGCCATCACCGGCGCGTCGTGCGCGCTCTACCTTTCTGACATCCCGTTCACGACGCCGATTGCGGGCGTGAGAGTCGGGTTGATCGAAGGCCGTTACATCATCAACCCGACCTACGACGAAGTGCGCGAGTCGCGGCTCAATCTGATCGTCGCCGGGACGGAAGAAGCCATCGTGATGGTCGAGGCCGGCGCGAAAGAAGTATCGGAAGAGATCATGGTCGAGGCGCTGATGCTCGCGCACAAAGAGATTAACCGACTGTGCCGCTGGCAGAAAGAACTCTACAAGGCTCTCGACATCCAGAAGCGCGAAGTGACGCCGCCCGTGCTCAACGAAGAAATGCTCGGCGAGATCGAGCGCAACTACGCGGAGCGGATGCGCGCCGCGCTCGACACGACCGAACAGGGCAAACAGGCTTCTTACTCCGGCGTGGACGCTTTGA
>JBPCPQ010000260.1:0-3895 GCA_050999015.1 Pyrinomonadaceae bacterium
GGGGAACTCATTCGCCGCGCGCTTCACGCCCTCCCACGCGGCGGCGTTGAACGAGCGGTCGTCTTTGCCGCCGATGTCGAACACGATGCCGACGTGGACTTTCGATTTGTCTGCCTCCGCGCGCCCCTGCGTTTGACACGACGCGAGGAGCAAGACTGACAAGCACAGGATAACGAGAAACGTCGGCAGACGTAGCTTCATGCGGTGATTACTTCCTTGACGAGTGTTGCTTGAATTGTGGGGGGATCATCGCCGATGTCGTAGGCATTCGCGATACGTCTCACAGCATCCGCGCATCCAGTCGAACGGCGGCAGTATAGCAGACCCAAACTTTCGCCGGTCTTCACTTCATCGCCGATCTTCATGCCCGTGATGAATCCCACCGCCGCGTCAACTGCGTCTTCCATGCGCGTGCGCCCCCCGCCGAGACCTGCCACCGTGCGCCCGATTTCAGCCGCGTCAATCTTTGTGACGAAGCCGGCTCGCTCCGCCTCGACGCTGACTTCCTGTAGCGCCTCATCGAACAACAGATCGGGATCGTCGCACACGCGCGCGTCGCCGCCCTGAGCCTCGACGCACGCGCGGAAACACTCCAGCGCCGCACCCGAATCAAGCGCTTGACGTATGCGACGATGCGCCTCATCGAGTGTCGCTTCAACGCCCGACAGCGCGACCATCCGCGCCGCCAATTCAATCGAGAGATCAAGTAAAGATTGTGTTCCCTCGTTCACTTCGCCGCGCAGAAGCTCGATACACTCGCGCGTTTCGAGTGCATTCCCGACGGCGCGTCCGAGCGGTTGATTCATATCGGTAATCAAGGCTTCAGTGCGGACGCCGCAGCGATTCCCCGTCGCCACGAGCGAGCGCGCCAACTCTCGCGCCCGCGCTTCGTCCGGCATGAACGCACCGCTCCCCGCCTTCACGTCAATCACCAGCGCGTCGAGTCCGGCGGCCAGCTTCTTCGACATAATTGAGGCGACGATTAAAGGAATTGATTCGACAGTCTCCGTCGCATCGCGCAGCGCGTAAAGTTTTTTATCGGCGGGAGCGAGCGTCTCGGTCTGCCCGATCATCGCAAAGCCGACGCGCTCAAGCACGGCGCGGAATTCGGCGAGAGATAGATTGACGCGGAACCCCGGAATCGCTTCGAGCTTATCGAGCGTCCCGCCAGTGTGGCCTAAACCCCGCCCTGAAATCATCGGCACGCAGACGCCCGAAGCAGCAGCGAGCGGCGCTAACACGAGCGAAGTCTTATCGCCCACTCCGCCCGTCGAATGCTTATCGGCCTTCGGTCGCGGGATGTCGGAGAAATCCAGCACCTCGCCGGAGCGGAGCATCGCGTCCGTCAGCGCCTCTGTCTCCCGCTCGCTCATCCCGTTCAGGAAAATCGCCATCAACAGCGCCGCCGTTTGATAATCGGGAATTTCCCCGCGCGCCACGCCTCGCACGAAGAAAGCGATTTCGTCTTGCGAGAGTTTCTTACCATCGCGCTTTCGGCGTATCACCTCTTGCGGAATCATGGAAGATGAGTTGGGGCTCATTTCAAGGCGAGCAGCGAATACCGACGTTTTTAACAATACTTCCTTTTGTAGCTAATACTTCGTCCGCGATTTGAAAAGCATTTTGTATTTCCTTCACGTCCTAACGTGAATGCGTATTGCAATTTTCCTCTTTTGATTGTTCCTATGTATACCTCTAAATACTCTGCAACGTGCCCTTCCCCAGTGTTACTTGCGTGAAACCACCACAAGGTAGCTCGTCCTCTAAGGAAGTGCGTATTTTTCTTCCAAGTGAAATCCTCGAAATAATCCAGCCACCGCTTATTGTGAGGCCAAGATGGGTCAAGACGAAGGTACAGGTCAATGATGCGAAATATGCATACTTCCATCTCGTTTTCATATCTGTTCAAGTAATCTCTATGAACTTTGCGACCTGCTTGCAAGTATTTCTTCGCTGGAATAGCTAGTTGAACTTCCAACTCATGGATTTGTTTCTTTACTGCTCTCCGCTTCACCTGATTCTATGTACTGCTCTCGAATAAAAATTTTCTAACCTCTGTTTTAGTTCACCCACCCTCCAACAGCACAATTGCCTGTGCAGCCACCGCGCGCCACTCGCCAACTGCGTCGAGTCCTTCGCCCGTTTTCGCTTTGACGCTGACGCAATCAATCTCGACGCCTAACACTTCACATAGCTTCGCGCGCATCTCATCAATGTATGGACGGAGCTTCGGGCGCTCAAGCATTACGGTCGCGTCAACATTGACGACGCGTAAGCCGCGCTCGCCCGCGAGCCACATCACGCGCGCGAGGAGTTGCAGGCTATTGGCATTTTTCCACTGCGGATCGCGGTCGGGGAAGTGCGCGCCGATGTCTCCCTCGCAGCGCGCGCCGAGGAGCGCGTCGGTGACGGCGTGCGTCAGTGCGTCAGCGTCCGAATGTCCTTCCGCGCCGCGCTCGGACTCGACCTCAACGCCGCCAAGAATCAGCGGTCGCCCTTCTGTCAAACGATGCGTGTCGTGGCCGATGCCTATCCGAAACATAAATCGAGTCTGGAGTCTGGAGTCTGGAGTCTGGAGTCGGAAGCCAAGTTTTTGATTCCAGACTCCAGACTTCAGACTCCAGACTTGAGAAGAATTTCGGCGAGCGCGAGGTCTTCGGGGCGCGTGATCTTGATGTTGCGGGCGTCGCCTTCGATGACCGTGACGGGTGCGCCGAGTCGTTCGACGAGCGCGCTGTCGTCGGTCGCGTCTAAGTTTTCCGTGTTTGCCTGCTCGTAAGCGCGTTTCAGAAGATCGTAACGAAAGCACTGCGGCGTCTGCGCATGCCACAGTGAGGCGCGTTCCGGCGTGCGTGTGACTTTCCCCGCGCGCACCTCTTTGATCGTGTCAATCGCCGGAACTGCGAGAATCGCTGCGCCGCTCAGTTGGGCGGCGCGCACCGTCGTATCAATCTCTTCGGGCGTCACGAATGGGCGCACCCCGTCATGGACAGCGACGATCTCTGCGGTCGCGGCGCGCACTGACTGTAGGCCGCGCCACACCGTTTCCCGGCGCGTCTCTCCACCCTGCACAACGCGCGCGAGTTTGGTCAGCGCGTACCGATTTGCCAGCGCTAAGAAGTCGCCGACTTCGCCCGCCGGCACAACGACAATCATTTCTCCGATTGTCGTACACCTCTCGAAGCGTCTGAGTGTATGAATAATGGTGGGAATGCCGCTGAGTTCGCGAAACTGCTTAGCCTGCTCGCCGCCCATCCGCGCCCCCCGCCCGGCGGCGGCAATGATCGCAACATTCATAGGGATGAGGGCGGAGGGATGGGGGAGGAAATTAAGAAGGTTTGATTTCTTTCATCCCCCACCCCTCCGCCCTCATCCCTTCGTTAGTCTATCGCCGGTTCGGGGTGTTCGCCGCTGCGTGACGAAGGTGCGGTGGCGCGTGAATCGCGTTGTGCGGGGCGGCGCATGCCGCCGTAGGTCACGCGCGGGACTTCGCTGGTGTGGATGCCGTTCTCGTGGCCTTCTTCCCAGAGGCGTCCGAAGATCATCTTCCCGGCGGTGGTTTGCAGCACGCTCGTCACCGCGATGTCGGCGTTCTTGCCGATCATGCGGCGTGCGTTATCAACCACCACCATCGTGCCGTCGTCAAGGTAGGCGACGCCCTGATTGTATTCCTTACCTTCTTTCAGGATGAAGACGCGCATCGCCTCACCGGGCAGCACGACCGGTTTCAGCGCGTTGGCGAGTTCGTTGATGTTGAGGACGGCGACGCCGTGCAGTTGCGCGACCTTGTTCAAATTAAAATCGTTCGTGACGACGACGGCTTCGAGTTGCTTACTGAGTTCGAGCAGTTTCAGGTCAACTTCCTTGACCGCCGGGAAATCGGTGTCAACCACCT
>JBPCPQ010000387.1:0-5254 GCA_050999015.1 Pyrinomonadaceae bacterium
CGTGGGGGAACGCTTCTCATAATTAGTTGATGCTACCTTTTTCTCACGGAATCGCTTCGCATGGAGCGAAACTGCTGCGCCGATTCGCAGCCTTTCGCGCCTGAAGCGCAGCCGCACCAATTGATAAATTACAACAATTTGTGCGGTAAAATTTCACGGCCTGAAAAAGCAATGCCCGTGCCGCGCGAATAGCTTAACCCGAATGTACGTCGGGCTATGCTGAGTTGTTTAACTTAAACGAAGCCTTTTCACTTCGCGGAAGCAATGCGATGCCGAGCGTGCTGTCATCAGTTGCCACAACTAATCTCCGTCCTTTTGACGATCAACGGCGCGCATCATTGCGGCATGCGAGCGTTCATCCAACTGATAAACTTCCACCGAGGGGACAGTTCCCAACTCTACAATAAACGCGGGCGTGGTAATTGTGCGCAGCGCATCTATGACCGCCTCGTTACTAAAGTAACGTCGCCCGCGAGCGACGATCACAAAATCTCCGACCACGAGTTCGCGTAACGCCTGCGAGTCTGACAGCGACGCGGACACGAGGTCGTCTCTCCCGGCCAGCGTCGCGTAGTAACTAAAAAGCCCGGGGGTTTCACCGACGACGCGGGCATCTCTCGGCGCATGGCGGGCAACCAGATTAGCGGCGTCGCGCACACTGGAGTCATAAAATTCGTCATGTGGAAAGTAGGAGCCGGCGCGCTCCGTGCCGCCGCCGAGGGCGTTCGTGTAGAGCCGGTAATGCGGCGCGACGCGCGCGGAGGCGTAAGCGGAAAAAGCGATGACCGCAAGCCCCAGCGCGACGCGCGCGAAGCTATCGGCACCGCTCTCAACAGAAGCGCCGCGTGAGATTAGTCGTGAAAGAAACTGTCCGACAGCGCGTGCGCCGACCGCTGCGGTGATGACGACGACGGGCAGCGCGAACGTGAAGTAGCGAGTGAATTTTCCGCCCATCACGGAGAACGGAAGGAACCAGAAGAGGAACCATGAAAGCACGAAGAATCTTCCGTCGCCGAGTCGCTTAGTGAAGAGCATTGGCAGCCCCGCTAAAAACGCCGCGACAAGTGGCAGCGGCAGCTTGACGCCGACAAACACGTAATAGAAATACCACGGCGAGCCGTTCAGCCACAGCGTCACCTTGTTGCGGTAAAGATTACCAATGAACTCGTAGCTGTCATGCCCGATGCGTTTCTCGCCGGCGAAGATTCGCATCTCGTGCCACGTGCCGGGCAGCAGGATAGTCGGGTTACAGATGAGAAAGACCACGCCCAGCACCGCGAAGAAGATCAGCCAGCGCAATTTCCCGACGCGCCAGCGCGTTGTCGGAATGTCGAGAAAAATGTGGTAGTAGGCGGCGCTAATCGCCATCACGTGCGGCAGGTATTTCGAGGCCATCATCGCGCCGAAAGCGGCGGCGGTCAGCCAGTAATATCTTTCGTGACTTTTTCCGTCCGAAGTTTCAGCAACGCTCTGGCCGCGCAGCCAAAAGACATTCGCCAACAAAAAGAAGAACAGGAAAAACGTGTCCTCTTTGGCGATGCGGTTGAAGCCGATGGCCTGCGGGTCAAACGCCCACAGCGCCGCCGCGAGCAGCCCCGTCTCGACGCCGAATAACTCTCTAACGACAAAAAAAATCAGGAGCGACGTGAGCGCGCCGAGCAGAGCACCGGGGAAACGAGTCGCCGCCTCGGTGGAGATGTGAAGATCGTTGTTGGATTGTGAGGCGAAAGCATTCCATCCGTCAGCAGCGACGCTGCTAACGGTAATCAACCCTTTCATCAGAAACGGATGCTCGCCGTTGGCTGAAGTCAGTCCACGGGCGCGGTATTCGACGACGGCACGCACTTTATTCAATTCGTCCTCGCTGAGTCCTTCGGCACCGAGTTGAAAAACGCGAAAGCCGAAACCGGCGAGGACGATCACCGCGAGCGCCGTGAATATAAAGGCGCGGCTCGAAGTCTGAGCGATTTGGTCGGGGAAAAGCTGTGCCTTAATCCCGGCGGTCGAAACAGGGGCGATGGATGGGGACAAAACTTAATCGGCGCTCCGTGGCTTGAAACTTCTGAGCGCATCGCCGAATCATTCCGCGATTGTGCTTACAGAAAAAGGCGCTAGGGTAGCTTGTTTAGCGACAGGGTGTCAAAGCAGCATCCCGATGAATTTGCATGACTTTGGTAGTAATCGCCGGTATAGGGAAGATGTCGCCTACCTCGCCTGATTTGTGGCCGAGGGGGGCGAAACATTACGTGTGTCCTTTGAAGCGGAAGCGTTCGAGTTATTCGTGTTGGCAGTCTCGTCAGGCGTCTCCGCCGGCTTCCAACCGGCGCGCTGTAGGAGCGCGACCGCGTAGCGAATCGGCACCGCATGATTGGCATCGGGGATGAGCGCGAAGAGTTGGAAGTTCACGCCGATGACCCGCCCCGACGAGCCGAACAACGGTGCGCCCGATCCACCTTCGGCGGTGCGCGCGTCGTAGACGATGCGGCGACCCGTCAACTCGGTGATGTGCCCCTGCGTGGTCAGCGGCTTAATCAGACTACGTTCGGCTAAGTGGCGAATGAGCACATCGAACGACGCGCCGTAACGATTGCGAATCGCCTGCGCCTCGGCCTCCGGCAGGTTTGCCAGAATGCGGTCGTAGCCAGTCGGGTAGCCCATCAACACAACGGTCTTGCCGACGCCCGAAGCATCCGAGTCAACGTCGAGCGGCAGTGCCGGAGTGTTCGCCGGTAATTCGTTAACGTCGAGAATGCACACCGCCAAGTCGTCAACCTTCGAGGTCTGCTTCAGGCGCAGCGCGATGGGTTGGCGGCTGCCGGGAAAATACGCCATTAAACTGACAATGCGCGGCTGTCCGGCGACGGTGCTGCTAAGCGTCTGCATCGTCTGGTCGGCGACCCACGGCTCAAAGGCGATGTGCCGGTTAGTGATGACGAAACCATTGCCGACGTAAAACCCGGTGCCAAAGTAAGGAAACTCGGCGACCGGTCCCCGCCCATCAGGTGTCAGAGTCAACTGCTGCTCGTCTCCGTTTTGCAGCGTGCCGCCTTCCTCTGTGACTTGCAACTCTGGGTAGCGCAGTGGCCGGTTTGTGCCCGCCTCGACGAATTGATACTTGCCGAAAATCAGGAACACGCCGCCGCTGTAGGAGCCGTAGACCTTCGGCGCGATGGACAAACTGTCCCTAATGTTCTCGTTCGTTTTACTGATGCTGGTGAGTCGCTCGATCAGTTCCTTCAACTGAATCTGGTAATCAGAGAGTTGCGCCTTCTGCTCAGCGTTCAAGTAGCGGATGCGCTTGAACTCCCGGTAGGCGGCGAACCCGAGGTAGAGAGTGCCGCCGACGAGTGACGTGGCGATTAAGAATGCGATGATCTTCGTGCTGGTGTTGATTTCGCGCACCAGTTCGCGCGTGAATTCCCGGAGGAATACCTTGGCATCATCACGCCGGGCGGTGGCGGCGGCCTCGATGGCGGCGCTTTCGATGAAGGGCGCGACTTTACTTGAGGGGCGCGTGGCGATGACGGCGGGCAATTCGTGAACCGGAAAAAACTGGATCGCAAGCCCTGTCTGCTCAACGCGCAACTCGTCGCCGTCATTGATTACTGTCCCGTAGACGAGAGGCGCACCGTTATGCGTCATGCCAAGGGAACGGTTGAAGTCGCCGATGCGATAGCTGCCGTTGGCGCGGGTGAGTTCGATGATGGGGGCGTCGCTGACGGGAAGAAGCGACTGATGAAGCCGTAGATCAGAGTCCTCGCTCGACCCGATGCGGATGCGGTCGAGCGACAGAACTTCGGTATGCCTGTCATTGCCGACTTCGATGTGTACGACTAAACCGCTTGCCATATAAAAACTTCAATGCCTAATGCCGACCCGACAAACACCGGGCGAAATGCGCGCTGACGTGAGCAGTCTGTCTTGCGTTCAATCGCGCGCGGTCGCCTCAGCTAGTCATTCTATACTAAGATTCTGGAGACGGGCAAAATCGCGTGGCGATGGCTCCGAGAAAGCTGGTCGCCTCCCCGTTTGGGCTAAAATATGAATCGGGCAAGGTTTAATCAAGCGGTTAATCACAGAAGCAGTACAACACCGGACATCAACCGGCGCATCCTAAAGCACATCAGACGCCTGCAACGCTCTTTCTCCTTTGCCGGCATCTCTCCCGCGCAATTTGTATTTCACAAATTAGATTATCGTCCAATTTCCCGTCCGGGCGGCGTACAGCCTGAGCGGGCAGCGTTCGGAGAATTTATGAAGCTGATTAAAACGATTGTCAGTGTGTTCTTGGTTTCGATGATGTGCAGCGCGGCGATTGTCCGCGCGCAAAGCTTCGACGTACAGACGCACACGTTGAAGAACGGGATGAAGATTCTCGTGCAGCGTGATTCGTCAATCCCGAATGTTGCGCTCTACGTCTTCTACCGCGTCGGCTCGCGCAACGAGCGACCGGGGACGACCGGCCTCTCACACTTCTTCGAGCATATGATGTTCAACGGCGCAAAGAAGTACGGCCCCGGACAATTCGATCAGGTAATGGAAGCGGCGGGCGGCAGGAACAACGCTTACACCAGTAACGACGTGACGGTTTATCAGGACTGGTTTCCGCGTTCGGGTCTCGAATTGATTTTCGAGATGGAAGCCGACCGCATTGAGAACCTCAACTTTGACCCGAAGATTATAGAATCCGAGCGCGGCGTCGTCGCCAGTGAGCGGCGCACCTCGATTGATGCCGACAACGCCGGTTTGCTCTATGAGCAGTTGTGGGCGACCGCCTTCACCGCGCATCCTTACCAGTGGCCGGTCGTCGGCTGGATGGTGGACATCGAAAACTGGACGATGGAGGATTTGAAGAATCATTACCGGATGGGCTATTCGCCGAGCAACGCGACGATGGTCGTCGTCGGCGACGTGAATGCGGATGAAGTCGTCAAGCTGGCGCAGAAATTCATCGAGCCGATTAAGGCGAGCGCGCCGCCGCCGAAAGTGACGACGCGCGAGCCGGAGCAGATCGGCGAGCGCCGCGTCGTCGCACGGAAGTTCGCACAGTTGCCACTCCTGATGATTGGCTACCACGTACCGGAGACTTCCAGCCCCGATTACTACGCGCTGAAAGTTTTGCAGACGATTCTCTTTTCGGGGCAAAGCTCGCGGATGTACCAGCGCGTCGTGGATAAGGATCAACTCGCGCTCGTCGTAAACGGCGATTACGATTTCGCCTTCGACCCGACGCTCTTCATGCTGACCGCGCAGC
>JBPCPQ010000282.1:0-10799 GCA_050999015.1 Pyrinomonadaceae bacterium
TCGCGTGTCAGTCAGATTGTGTCGCTGACCGGGTTCAGTTTTGTCGGAGGGCCGGCGATGAACGACAGCGAGGCCGCCGCCGAATTCTTGGGCGGTCTGAATCGCCCGTTTCGCTCCGTCGTCAGTCTTGACGTGCAGACCGTTGAGGCGTGGCATGATTCGCCGACGGGTCTTAATCCGGTGCAGGCCGGAATGCAGATTGCGATTCCCGAAATAGACGGAGCGACCGAGCCGTTCATCTACGGCGGGATGACGACGAGCGGCGCGCAGCCGGTGGCGCTTGAGGAGCGTTGTCGCCGCATCGCCCGGCGGCTTCGTCGCTGGAATCATCTTCAGACGGCGGAGCGTGCGAACTTGAAACTCGCAATGCTCATCTTTTGCTTCCCGCCAAACAAAGGCAACATCGGAACTGCCGCCGACCTCGATGTTTTCCCGAGCGTGTGGGAAACGCTCAAACGCTTGCAGCAAGAAGGCTACACAGTTGAAGTACCCCAATCGGCGGATGCGCTTCGCGCGCTGGTGTTGAATGGCAACTCCGAAGGATTCGGCGCGACGGCAAACGTCGCGTATCGAATGAGCGTCGAGGAGTATTGGCAATTGTGTCCGTATGTTGAGGAAATCGAAAAAGAATGGGGCGCGGCTCCGGGCGCGATCAATTCATTCGGCGATTCGCTTTTGATTCAGGGCGTGATGCTCGGCAACGTCTTCCTCGGCGTGCAGCCGACGTTCGGCTACGAAGGCGACCCGATGAGAATGCTGATGTCGCGCGGCTCGGCGCCGCATCACGGCTTCGCCGCGTTCTACACCTATCTGGAAAAAGTCTTCAAAGCCGATGCGGTCGTTCACGTCGGCACGCACGGCGCGCTGGAGTTTATGCCGGGCAAGCAAATCGGACTATCTGCGGAGTGCTGGCCTGATCGTTTAATCGGCGAGTTGCCGCATGTCTACATCTATAGTGTGAACAATCCATCCGAAGGCTCAATCGCGCGGCGGCGTTCGTATGCCGAGTTGATTTCATATCTGACGCCGCCCGTCGAAGACGCCGGAGTGTATCGTGACCTCGCGTCGCTAAAAGAATTGCTCGTCGCTTACCGACAGTCACCTGATGAAAGGGAACGTGAGGGATTGTTCGGGCTGATTGAAGAGAAGGCCGCGACGCTCCACTTTGAAAGTGGAGGTTAGTGGCATCGCTCTGAGAAATTCCGAAGCTGACGGATAAATTCCTGTGCTGTCAAACGGTGCTTGAAGACAACAACTTCATCAATCGTCATGACTGGAACGTCCATGCCAAATCGCTTCACTAACCCGGCATCCGTATCAACATCAGTCTCCTCGAATGTGTAATCTTCAAAGGAGCCTGCCAGACGAATTTCCCGCTTGGCCTCATCACAGAGATGGCAGCCAAGACGGGTATAAAATCTGACATGTGGCTTTCTTGTCATTCTGACTTCTCACGTGGATTGATGCGATTAACAACGAAATAACAGATTATCCGCACTCGTTCAACGAATCAATCGGGCTTGATGTTAGGTCGAGACGGGAAAATAAAATCTTGCTACATTGCCGCGAAAAAGGTATAAATGCGCTGAGCCAGCCGACTTAATTATATTTTTATGGCGCGGCGCATTTCATTGTCACGCTTAGCATTCACGAATTTCCGTGCGCGAAGAGTCACAACTCTTGTTCGGGGAGTTGTACCAATTGCGCGCAGGCTCCATCTGTCATAAATTATCGGCTCTTCACCCCGCATGTAAGTAGCCGTATATGTAATTACAACAACGGAGGTCGCGGCTTGGATAGCGAGAAGAATTCGACACTGCCCGCTGAGAACGCACCCGGCGCTCCGCCCGCGAAGACGGTGATCGCTCCGTCTGACACTCAGGACGGACGCGCGGCGGCGACACTGCCGGGAACAGAGACGAACAGCAGCGTATCGCCGGCAGTGAAAGAAGTTCCATCCGGCACCACCCCGGCGGCGCGCGTCGCGGAGGGTGCCGCGAAGTCGAGTTCGACGCCAACGGCGGCGGTTGCGAAGGGGGTGCCGAAGGCGGCGGCGACCAAACCCGCAGCGGGTGCCGTCGTGTCGGCCTCGAATGTTGACACTCCCGTGAATAAGACTCGCCGCCGCATCGTGTGGGCAGCAGTGGCCGGATTTCTGGCGACAAGCTTCTTAATGTTCCTGCGCTTCTTCCTGCCGCGCACGATCTTCGAGCCGTCGAACGTCTTTCGCGTCGGGTTGCCGGGCGACTACGGCCTCGGCGTGGATACGAAGTGGCAGCAGCAGTATCGCATCTGGGTGGTCAAGACCTCCGACCGTATTTTCGTCATCAACGCCGTCTGCACGCACCTCGGGTGTACGCCCGATTGGAAGGCGAGCGAGAATAAATTCAAGTGTCCGTGCCATGGCAGCGGCTATGACAGCGAGGGAATTAACTTTGAAGGCCCCGCGCCGCGCCCGATGGATCGCGCGCATGTCGAGCTTGATGCGGAAGGGTTCATCGTGGTCAACAAAGACCGACTCTACACATGGCCGAAAGGCGAAGTGAGTCAGTTCGATAAGGAAGAGACTTACATCCCTTTGTAAGTCAAATGAGCGGCCACCCGGCACTTGATCAACAAAGCACCCTTACCGATTGTCGGCTGTGTCCGAGCGAGGAGTAACTCTTATGGAGCCTGAGCGTCCCGATGGGAATGCAGGTAACGGAGATGGCACCGCCAAAGCGGGCGTCGGCTTGTTGGACAAGGCGCGCGGGCAAGGGCTTGTTCTGAAGGAGCAGGGAGTCGCGCTGAAAGATCGCGCCCTCAAAGAGGCCGAGGCTTACAAAGACCCGCAGCAGACGCAACTCTGGAAATCAATCTTCCGCGTTTCGCACGAACGCTCCGACCCGCGCAACCGAAGCTTAGCCGTTCTCTCGAACGTCTTCCTGCACCTTCATCCGGCGAAGATCAACCGCGACGCCGTGCGCTATGGATTCACATGGGGCATGGGCGGCATCACGTTCTATCTGTTCATCGTTCTGACCTTCACCGGCGTGCTGTTGATGTTCTACTACCACCCGACGAAGGTGCAGGCCTTCCGCGACATCCTTTACCTCGAACACGACGTTCCGTTCGGAAAGCTTCTGAGGAACATGCACCGCTGGGCGGCGCATCTGATGATTATTACGACGTGGCTGCACATGTTCCGCGTCGTGCTGACCGGCTCTTACAAAAGTCCGCGCGAATTTAACTGGTGCGTCGGCGTCGTGCTGCTCGTGCTGACACTGCTTCTGTCGTTCACCGGCTATCTGTTGCCGGATGACCAACTCGGCTTTTGGGCGGTGACGGTCGGGACGAATATGGCGCGCGCCACGCCGATGTTCGGCAGCGAAGGCCCATTCGGCCCGCAACTCGGTATGACGCCTTTCAACGACGTGCGCTTTGGCCTCTTAGGCGGCTCCATCGTGGACTCGAACGCGCTGCTCAGGTCATATATCTGGCACTGCATCGGCATTCCGCTTGTCGCCTCGATCTTTATGGCGGTGCATTTCTGGCGCATCCGCAAAGACGGCGGCATCTCCGGCCCCGCGCCCGTCGTGCTCGAATCGGAAATGAAAACGAAAAAATAGGAGCCGGGAGCCGGGGGTCAGGGGCCGGTTAAAGGCAATACTTCCTGACCCCCGACCCCTGAAAGCTATGGACTGGCATCAAATCTGGAAAATCACGTCTGCGCCGGACAACGTGCCGATTGTGGCGATGCTGTTTCTGGTGCCGTTCTTTACGTGGCTCGGTCTGAAGCAGGCGCGCGAGAACGACCGTTTGATTAAGCAGTTGGAGCGCGACCCCCAACTCGCCAAGACGCACCACCGCAAGACGCTGCCGTGGCGACCGGGCTGGGCGCGCGAGTTGCACGTGTGGCCGTTTCTGATTCGCGTCGAATTTCTCGCCGCCGTGATTGTGACGGTGATTCTCTGCATCTGGTCAATCACGCTCAACGCACCTTTGGAAGAACCGGCGAACCCGAACCTGACGATGAACCCGTCGAAAGCGCCGTGGTACTTCCTCGGCTTGCAGGAAATGCTCGTCTATTTCGACCCGTGGATTGCGGGCGTGGTGATGCCGTCGCTGATTATGATCGGCCTGATGGTCTTTCCGTATGTAGACTCGAACCCTTTCGGCAATGGCTATTACACCATCAGGCAGCGACGTTTCGCGCTCGCCATGTTCGGCATCGGGTGGATAACGTGGATCGCGCTCATTATCATCGGCACGTTCATTCGTGGCCCCGGTTGGATTTGGTTCTGGCCGGGACAGACGTGGGATCACAATGCCGTGGTGTTCGATAAAAACCGCGACCTCCACGATTTTCTCGGCATCACGAGCATGCCGGCTAAGGTCATCTTCGGCGCGATTGTGGTCGGCCTATTCTTTTTGCTGGCGGGGCTGTTCCTGCACTGGCTGATGAAGCGAGGGCCGTTCAGTCTCAAGTACCTGACTTCCTTCAAACAGCTTCGGCAATGGGCGACAGTGCCGGACGAGTTTGAAAGCAAGATTCTGGCGCGCACGTCCCTTCTCCAATACTTGACGTTTCAGTTCTTCGCCATCTCGGTGTTGATCGCATTGCCGATTAAAATCATTTTGCGTCTGGCACTCAACATCAAGTATGTGTGGGTGACGCCGTGGTTTAATGTCTGAGTTGAAAGCTATCAGCTAAATCCAGATGGCAGTAGTTATTTGAAGTCTTTGCGTAATTCCGTCGCAGAGCGACGATTGACCTTAGCCGTGCGTTTCAACGCACGGCGTCGGTAAAAAGAAGCAATGTGCGTCGCGTCCGCGACGATTGATGCGCGCACGTTTATTTCAATCGTCGCTGACGCGACGCGCCTTTTGCCAACGCTATTGTTCCGTGCGCTAAAGCACACGGCTAAACTCAATCTGCCGCTCACGCGGCACAAGAAACAATCGGTTCATGTGACTTTATTATTCGTCCCTGCTTTTTATTCTGTTTGTGCTGGCTGATAGCTGACGGCTGACAGCTAACAAAGCTAATTCGGAGAATTTAACTCGTGGCCGAAACTCCTGACGCCGACAAAATCATCAAGCGAGAGCCGGACGCGCCCGCGCCCGATCCGATCACTAGCCGCTCGACGAGCAGCATTCTTCTGGTGTGTGCGCTGTTGCTCACTGCCGTGCTCGCGTGGGCACTTTATGATGAAGTGTACGGCCAGCGCCCGTGGAAGAGCGTGCAGCAGACGTTCATACAGCGCTACAACCGCCACCTCCGAATCCTGAAGCGCCGGGGCAACCCGACCGAGAAGGAAGTTAAAGAGCGCGCGGAGTATCAGCAGTTGGATCAGGAAGCGAAGACGGCGGCGGCGGAAGTCGCGCCGCGCAAGAATGAGATCGTGCGCCGCGTCAAGACGATTGATGCGCAACTTGCCGCCATCGCCGATCCATTCCAGAATGCGCGGGGCAACATTACGCTCATCAACTACCGCATCGAGACCGCTTCGAGTGAGTCCGCGAAGAAAAACTTTCGTGAAAATATTGATGAGATCAGAGGAGAGAGGGTCGAAATAGACATGCCGGAGGACGGCAACCCGGAGAAGACCAAAGAAGTTGAACTCACTTTCCCGCAGATCGAAAAGCAATACAACGACCTTAAAGCCGAAAAAGCGAAATTACTGACAGAGCAATCTGAACTGCTGAAAGAGTCAAGCGAACTGGCGAAGAAGCGCGAAGAGTATCTGAAAGATCACCTTGTCGGGCCGAGCGCGCAGACGATTGACGCGCTACTGCGGAAAAACGAAAGCTTCGATTTCTCGATGCGCCAGATCAACGTCACGAGCGAGAATGTCGTTGATCGCTGCGAGACGTGTCATCTCGGAACGCGCGAGCCGATAGAATTAACCCCGGCGATAATGAAGGGAAGTCGCCGCACGCCCGACCGTCTGGCGAGAGCGTTCGTCAGCCACCCGAACAAAGAGCTCATTCAGATTCACGACCCCGAACGCTTCGGCTGTTCGAGTTGTCACGGCGGCAACGGGCGCGCGACGACTGATATGGAGAAGGCGCACGGCTCGAATAAGCACTGGCTGTTCCCGCTTCACAAAAAGGAGAACATCGAGGCGGGCTGCCAGCAGTGCCACACGAACGACCGCGTGCTTGATGGAGCACCGACCCTCACGCTCGGCAAGGATTTATTCCAGCAGCGTGGCTGCGTCGGCTGCCACCGCTCGGAAGGCTTCGACCGCGAAGCGGACGCACTCGCGGGTTCGCGGCAACTAACGAGACAGCTTCAGGACGAGCTACTCGCCAACGAGCGCGCGTCGCGGCAGGCGTCGGCGGAAGTCGCAGGCGCCCCGGACGACGCGGCGGCGCAGAAACTCCTCGCGCGCGCCGAATCGCTGCGCGTGACGAACAGTCAAATCGAAGCGCGCGTCGAGCAACTCAATACGCAGGCTCGTTACCTGATGATGGATCAGAAGAAGGTCGGGCCGAATCTCAAAGACGTTCGCCTGAAGCTGCGTAAAGAGTGGATTCCCGAATGGTTGAAGAATCCGCAGGCGTTTCGACCGGGCACGAAGATGCCGACCTACTGGCGAATAGACGGTGAGGGTAAAAACGCGCGCGACCGCGAGCGCGAAGAGAATGAGCGGAAAGCCATCGCCGCATACTTATGGCAGGAGAGCTATGAGGGGAAAGTGCCGGAGCAGCCGCAAGGGAACGCCGCCAACGGCAAAATGCTTTTCGAGACGCGCGGCTGCATGGCCTGCCATTCGTCGGGTGAACCCGGCGGCGAAGTCGGCGGCGATTTCGCGGCGAACCTTCAGCGCGTCGGCGACAAATCCAACTACGAATACATCGTGCGCTGGATTCACGACCCTCGTGAGCGCTGGGCACCCTACAGTCCGGCGCGGAAGCGCGACCTGACGCGCGAAGACTACGCGACCCGGAACAAGCCTTACGTCTTCGACGCCGACCATACAAAGTCGCCGCTTGACGGCTCGGAACTGCAAGTGCAGAACATGACGGTGATGCCGAATTTCCGTCTGGAGGAACAGGAAACGCGCGACATCGCAACCTACCTGTTCTCGCTCACGAACCGCACCGCGTACCCTGACGCTTCCTTCATGGACGATCCGAATTTGAAGCCCGAAGGACTCAGGCTCATCAAACAATATGGTTGCGCCGGTTGCCACGAAATCAAGGGGCTGGAAGAAGAGCAACGCATCGGCGTCGAATTGACGAAAGAGGGCGCGACGCCCATCGAGCGCTTGGACTTCGCGCTTCTGACACACGACGCCGAGCGCGGCATTGACCCGCACGACCCAAAGAAGAAAACGGGTGTGTGGTACAACCGCAAAGGATTCTTCGAGAACAAGCTGGCGACGCCGTGGATTTACGACGAAGGTAAAGAGAAAGAACCGCAGGATATGTTGCGGATGCCGCAACCCTTTCTCAATGAGGAAAAGAAATGGCGCAACGCTCTGACGACGTTCCTGCTCGGCAGCGTCGGCACGGAAGGCGCGAGCGTTCAGCCATCGCTCTTCTATAAGCCGACCGACCGGCAGAAAGATATTCAGGACGGCTGGTGGGTGGTTAAGAAATATAACTGCATGGGCTGCCACACGGTGCAGGTCGGGCAGCCTTCAATGCTCGCCGGGTTGCCGTTGTACACGACGCCCGAAGGAAGAGCGGAGTTGCCGCCCGGTCTCACGACCGAAGGCGCGCGCGTTGACCCGACGTGGCTGATGAGCTTCCTCCGCGACCCATCGCTCAGCGAAAAGGCGGGCGGCACACAACCCGTCGCCGTCGCGCACGAAAGCGCGATGAAGCCTCAGAGCAGCACGACGACGAATCGTAGCCCGCAAACCACCGGCACCGCTCAGGCGACGACGAACTCTCCGCAGAACACTTCGCCGACCGGCGTGCTCAAGCCGCAGCCGGGCGAGAATCGAAACGGAGTACGCTCTTATCTGAAGGCGCGGATGCCGACCTTTAGTTTCTCGCCGAACGAGTTGCGCACCCTCGTGCGATTCTTCCTCGCGGTGTCGTCGCAGCAGGAGCCGTACATTAAAGAGAAACTTGACCCGCTCACCAATGAGGAGAGACAACTCGCGCGGGCACTGTTCACCTCGCAGGCCGCGCCGTGTTTGAAGTGTCATATCACCGGCGACCCGGGGCACGACGCGACGGCCTCGGCCCCGAACTTCCTGCAATCCGGCGAAAGGCTGAAGCCCGGCTGGACGTTCCGCTGGCTGCTCGATCCGCAGCGCATCATGCCCGGCACTTCAATGCCTTCGGAATTGTTCAAGCGTGACGGTGAGCGGTGGGTTTTCAACGGGCCGGTTCCCGAACAGTTCAGCAGCTACGAAGGCGATCACGCGCGCCTGCTCGTGCGCTACATGCTGCAACTCACACCTGAAGAGCAGCGGAGCACGACGACAACCTCGCCGGCACCAAGCGGCGGCAACGGTAGCAAAGGGCAAGTCGCCGCGACGGCGCATCAGGGTTTGAAGACGCCCCCGGCGCAAACGAGCGGAACCCGCCGCAACGCGCGCGGCGCGCAACGCGCCAGCCGGGGCACTGAGCGGCGCGGACGACGACAGACGCAAGTCTCTTCGTTGAGGTTGAGGCGAAACGTGCGCGCCTGAGTCGCTGACAAATGTGTTCCGGTTATAAGTTGCGCGGTTCGGGTTAAGAGTTACGCCTTCAGGCGTGAACTGCGACCGACGAATCATCACGCCTGAAGGCGTAACTCTGGACTTTTCTTGGTTGTTTAAATTCTATTTGTAAAACGAAGGCGAAAGCTCAACCGTGAGGGAGAGCGTAATTGCGGAATGATTTTATTTAACGGAGGAGTAATTATGTCAGCAAAACGTGCCCGATTTCTTATTATGCTATTCGCCGCACTTTGTCTTTTGTCTTTAGCAGTCGCGTGTGGAAGCGACGAAGAAGACGACGTCGCGGAAGATGATGAAGCCGCGCCGACCGAGGCTGCAACCGGGGTGAAGTACACGCCGAGCGGCAATGAAGGCTCGCTCGCCGGGACAATCGCCTTTGAAGGGGCGGTTCCCGCGCCAAAGCCGATCAGCATGGATGCGGACGCCGCGTGTTCCAATCCCGGCGCGACAATTGAGGACGTGGTCGTCAAAGACGGCAAACTCCAAAATGTTTTCATCTACATCAAAGATGGCAAGCTGACTGATAAAGGACAAAACGTCGCCGCGCTCGCTTTCGACCCACCTTCGGACGCGCGCGTGCTTGACCAGAAAGGCTGTCAGTACACTCCGCACGTTATCGGCATTCAGACGGGACAGAAGTTGAGCGTCACGAATAGCGACCAAACGGCGCACAACGTCAACGTGCAGGCGAAGAGCAATCCGCAGTTCAATCAGTCGCAGCCGAACAACGCCGCCCCCATTGAAAAAACATTCGCCCGCGCCGAGTCGCTCATCCCCGTCAAGTGCAATGTGCATCCGTGGATGAAGTCTTTCATCAACGTGATGAGGCATCCGTTTTATGCGGTCAGCGCAGGGGATGGGAAGTTCGAGATCAAGAACGTCCCGCCGGGAACTTATAATGTAGTCGCATGGCACGAAAAGCTTGGCGAGAAAACACAATCGGTGACAGTCGGCGCAAAGGAAAGCAAGACACAGGACTTCTCATTCGCCGCCTCGGGGGCGACGGCTTCCTTCAGCAGTTCGCTTGAGATTCAACCGGCTCTCGATTTCCCGATGATCGGAAAGCATTGAGGGAAAGGATGAAGGATGAGGGATGAAGAAGAGTAGGGGTCGGGGGCTGGGGGCCGGCGCGAGGGGACGGGTTTTCTTCTGCCGACCCCCGGCCCCTGTCTCCTATTCCGATTCATCCTTTCGCCGGCATGCTTCGGTGTTTGATAGTTGCTACTCAGCGGTCTACAATCTGAAGCAAAGTTCAGAAAATGTTCCACTATCGAAGACGCAAATTGTTGCTCGGCATCTTTGTGCCTTTGTAGGGAACAATCACTAACCCGAAGCAAAATCAATGACGAATAGTAATGACGAATAGTGTGGCCGTAAAACTCGAACCGACAGACACGCCGGAGGCGTTGCCGGTGCCTTTGGTAATGCGCGAGAAATTGGCGGCTTACGTGGAGCTAACCAAACCTCGCATCACTCTCTTTATCGTTCTCACCGCTGCCGCCGGCTTCTGCCTCGGCACGAAGGGTGCGCTTGATTACGCACTACTTGCGCACACGCTGTTCGGCGTCGCGCTGCTTTCATCAGGGATTGCGACGCTGAATCAATATATGGAGCGCGACCTCGACGGGCGGATGCGCCGCACCGCCGCGCGCCCGCTCCCCTCGGGTAAGCTCCGACCTTTTGACGCGCTAATTTTCGGCGTCGCATTGACCGTCATCGCCGAAGCTTATCTCGCGCTCACCGTTAATCCGCTGACGGCTCTATTGGGCTTCGCGGTGATCGTCGGCTACCTCTTTTGTTACACGCCGCTGAAGACACGCACGTCTCTGTCAACCGTGGTCGGCGCGTTCCCCGGTGCGATGCCGCCGCTCGTCGGGTGGGCGGCGGCAAATAACGCAATCGGCGTCGAGGCGTGGACGCTTTTTGCGATACTCTTCCTGTGGCAGTTTCCGCACTTTCTTGCGATTGCGTGGATGTACCGTGAGGACTACGCGAGAGCAGGAATCATGATGCTGCCGGTCGTCGAGCCGGAAGGACTGAGAACCGGGCAGCAGATCGTCATCTGGGCGTTGCTGCTGTTGCCGGTGAGCCTGATGCCGACCGCGCTCGGAACTTCCGGCGCGATTTATTTCT
>JBPCPQ010000125.1:0-8008 GCA_050999015.1 Pyrinomonadaceae bacterium
ATCAAAACCACCACAAGTAACAGAATTACGCCAGCGATGACGTATTTGCTGCTCGACATAGAGTCTCCTTTTTTAATGTCTATCACTTCCGGCCAAATGTCTTTCTTCATCGTTTAGTTATACGTGCTGTCGGGTGAAAATGTTGTGAACTCTATCTTAACTGTTACGCACGCCGGACGCTAACCCGGCGTTGACCCAAACTTGCTTTTCGGCCATCCGCTCGGATAAATTACCTTCTCGACCTGAAGTTTGATCCCCGCATCACAACGCTGGAATCCCAAGCGTCACGGAGGCCGCCCGGCCCCGCCGCGCAATCATCGCCAGCAGGCATCGCCAGAAATGATTGTCAGGTCGCCGTCAGAATCATCGAAAGGAACCTGCGCACTCAAACCTATGAAAACTTATTCGACAAATTCGATTCGCAATCTTGCCGTGATCGGCCACGGCGACGCCGGCAAAACGCAACTCGTCAGTTCTCTCCTCCATGTCGCCGGGGCAACCCCGCGCTGGGGCAAAGTTGACGAGGGCACGACCGTCACCGACCATGACGAAGACTCCATCGCCCGCAAGATTACGCTCAACACGGCGCTTGCCCATCTCGAATGGAACGATCACAAAATCAACTTCATAGATACGCCCGGCTACGCTGCTTTTGTCGCCCACGCGCGCCCCGCCTTGCGCGTCGCCGATTGCGCCCTCGTCGTCGTTGACGGCGTTAACGGTGTCGAGGTGCAGACCGAAAAGACGTGGGCCTACGCCAACGAGTTTCTGACGCCGCGCATCATGGTCATCAACAAATTGGATAAGGAGCGCGCGAATTTCGGGGCGGCGCTCGATAGCGCCCGCTCAACTTTCAGTCGCGCCATCGTTCCTTTCACTTTACCCATCGGGCAGGAGAAAGACTTTCGCGGCGTCGTGGACATAGTTCACATGAAGGCCTACGAGTTCGACGACGCGGGGCGCGCGAAAGAAATCGAGATTCCGGCGGAGGGGCGCGACGTTATTGACAGAGAACGCGAGCGCCTCGTGGAAGTGATCGCCGAATCGGACGATGCGTTGATGGAGAAGTATTTCGAGCACGGGACGCTGCCCGAAGAAGACATCGTGCCGAACATCAGTAAGGCTATCGCGGCCAGCCGTCTGTGCCCGGTCTTCGCGTCGTCGAGCGCGACGCTCGTCGGTCTTTCGGCGCTGCTTGACGGCATCGTGGCTTACGCTCCCGCGCCCGACACGCACGAGGCCGAACACGGCAAGACGGTGGACGACGGCGATGCTCCGCTCTCGCGTAAATACGATGCGGGCGAGCCGTTCTCCGCCTACGTCTTCCGAACCGTCGCCGATCCGTTCGCGGGTCGCATCAACGTCATGAAGGTCGTCAGTGGTCGTGTCAAATCGGACGCGACCGTTGCTAACACGACGCGCGGCGCGCAGGAGCGTCTCGGCGCGCTCCATTCGATGCAGGGCAAGCAACTCGATAAGATTGACGAGGCGAGCGCGGGCGACATCATCGCCTGCGTCAAGCTCAGGGAGACGCAGACCGGCGACACGCTCGCCGACCGCGCCGCGCCGATTGTCTACGACAAACTCGAATACCCGGAGGCGGCAATTTCGTTCGCCATCGAACCGAAGTCGCGGCAGGATGAGGAAAAGATTTCGGTCGCGCTCCATAAGATTCTCGAAGAAGACCCGGCGCTCCACTTCACGCGCGACGCGCAGACGAAAGAGTTCATCCTCTCCGGCTCCGGCCAGTTGCACGTCGAAACCGTCATCGATAGATTGAAGAATCGCTACCACGTCGAGGTCGCGCTGCATCCGCCGAAGGTTCCTTACAAAGAAACGATCACTCAACGCGCCGAAGTGCAGGGACGTCATAAGAAGCAGACCGGCGGGCGCGGACAGTTTGGCGATTGTAAAGTCGTGTTCGAGCCGCTCGCGCGCGGCGAGGGCTTCGTCTTCGAGGACAAAATCTTCGGCGGCTCTGTCCCGCATCAGTTCCGCCCCGCGATTGAGAAAGGCATCGTCGAGGCCGCCTCGCACGGCGCTATTGCCGGCTACCCGCTCGTTGATTTCAAGGTGACGCTGATTGACGGCTCGTATCACACGGTTGACTCCGATGAGCATTCATTCCGCGCGGCGGGGCGCAAGGCGTTTCGTAACGCCGTGGACAAAATAAAGCCGACGCTTCTGGAGCCGATCATGGATGTCGAGGTGGTCGCGCCCGTCGAGGCGAGCGGCGACATTATGGGCGACCTCAACTCACGGCGTGGGCGCGTGCAGGGGATGGAGATGCGCGGCAAGAATCAGGTCATCAAGGCGCAGGCACCGATGTCTGAGATGCTCGATTATCAATCGAAGCTCAACTCGATCACCGCCGCGCGCGGCTCCTATCACATGGAGTTTTCGCACTACGACCCCGTGCCCGGTCAGATCGCGCAGAAGATTGTCGAACAAGCTCGCGCCGAAGGCCGGATCAGGGCGGAAGAGGAAGAATGAACCTAATGTCACTACCGATTAGCAGGCATTTCTTTACCGTTGCCGAGTTCGAGCGGATGGGACAGGCGGGCGTTTTTTCAAATGACGCTCGCATGGAACTAATCGAAGGAGAAATCATAGAAATGTCTCCGATAGGCACCCGTCATGCGGCATGCGTTAAATATCTCAGCCGGATTCTGAATCATAAAGTCGGGGACGTTGTACTTGTCAGCACGCAGGACCCGATTCGGCTTAACGACTTCTCCGAACCACAACCTGATGTCGCTTTGCTCAAGCTGCGCGACGATTTTTACCGGAACGCCCACCCGACGCCCGGAGACGTGCTGCTTGTTATCGAAGTCGCGGACACGACCGTTGAGTATGATCGGCAGGTCAAAGCGGCGGATTACGCGAAGGCAGGTATTCGAGAGATGTGGCTCGTCAACATTCCCGCCGAACGCATAGAAGTTTACGCCGACCCGGTCGCCGGGGAATACAGAATGGTTAATTTTTATCAAAGAGGTGAGGACGTGAAGTCGCACACTTTTGCCGGCCTGAGCGTCAGCGTCAACGATGTGCTTGGTTGAAGGGTCATGTGAAGGCCGCGCAAAATCCGAGTAAGAGTTTTTCTCAATGGAGGGACAAAAGCGATGGAAGCAACGAGGGTTACAGTAGATGAAGTGAAAGAAAGAATGGATCGCGGAGAGTTGTTCACCTTCGTGGACACGCGCAATCCGCAAGCTTGGGGTGAGGCTGACACGAAGCTGCCGGGCGCGTTGCGCATGACGGTGGACGAGGTCGCCGAGCACCTCAATGAGATTCCGCACGACCGCGCGGTGATTACTTACTGCACTTGACCGAACGAAGCATCCAGCGCCCGTGCGGCGCAAGTGCTGATGGAGAACGGTTACAAGAGCGTGCATCCACTCTACGGTGGTTTCGATGCCTGGCGAACGGCCGGACTTCCCGTTGACCAGAAATGATGAATGAAGAAGTGAGAGGGATAAAGGGAAAGAATTTTCTTTTCCCTTTATCCCTTCTCCTTTTCTTCTGTCGTGCCTTCTTCCACAAATTTTTGCTGAAAATCATTGGAGCGCCGGCGCAGGTGCAGCCAGTCTTCAAAAATTTCCGGCTGCCGGAGCCAGACGGCAAACCACTCGGCAATCTCGGACTTCTCGGCGCGCTTTCGTTCGTTGACCGACGAATTACGCGCGATCATCTCGGCGCGTTTCTTTCCCTTCAAGACCGTCTCGCCGACGCGCCGCAGACCCTCACGGTCTTTCGTCCGCGCGAACTGCCGGCGCAAATTCTCCAGACGCTTGAGCGACGCGGCGGCCTGCTCGAAGTCGGAGAACTTCAGCACGTTGCGGAACATCGCTTCGTGTGGGTCGGCGCTTCGCCAGCGCACGTCAGTCTCCAACACTTCGGCGTGGCGCAGTTCAGCGCCCTCGTCGGCCAAGAGGCGCGCGACCGTCGCCGGGCTTTCCGCCGCGCCCTCACCGAAACGCTCGCGCACGACTTCCGCAATCTTCTCCAATTCCTTCGTGCCGACTGATTCACAGTCAAGGTGTTCCCACACCTCGATCATCAAATCGTGTTTCGTGCGCGCCTTCCATTCTCGTCTCCGTGTCATGCGAGCAGATTAGAGAAAGCGACAGCAGGTGACAAGCTATAGACTTTAAGAAAAAGGATGAGCCACGAATGACACGAATGAAATATCTAATTTCCTCACGGCGCGGACTGCCCCGTTCCGCGTCACGTCGTCCTCGCGCGTGGTAGCCTGCCCCTTATTGATCCTCTGCTCTCGCCGCCTGTCGCTCGTCCTTATGTTCGGTTAAAATCAGCCCTGACAACTTCATCGTTCTTCACGTTCGGGACAGACAAACGATGTCATTGACGTTGCACAAGGCGCTCGGCGCGCTGCAAGAATTTTTCGGCTTCGAGGAATTTCGCGCGGGTCAGCGCGAGGTAATCACTGCGGTATTGGAAGGCCACGACACGGTGGTCGTGATGCCGACCGGCGGCGGCAAGTCGTTGTGCTACCAGTTGCCCGCTTTGATGCGCGACGGCGCGACGCTCGTCGTCTCGCCGCTCATCGCGCTGATGAAAGATCAGGTTGACGCGCTCCACGCGCGCAATTTGCCCGCCACGTTCATCAATAGCTCGATTGATTTCGAGGAGCAGAAAAGCCGAATTCAGGCGATCCGGCGCGGGGACTACAAGTTAGTTTATGTCGCGCCGGAGCGGTTCAGGAGCACGCACTTTGTCGAGGCGATCCGCGAGGCCGGGATTTCCCTTTTTGCGATTGACGAGGCGCACTGCATTTCGCACTGGGGTCACGACTTCCGCCCCGATTACCTGCGCCTGAAGTCTTTCATCGAGCAGGTCGGGCGACCTCAAATCGTCGCGCTCACCGCGACGGCGACGCCGCACGTCCGCGCCGACATCATCGAACAACTTTCAATGCGCGAGCCGCGCGCCTTCGTCAGCGGCTTCGACCGCCCGAATTTGTCGCTCGCCGTCGTCCACACGGAGAAGGAGCGCGAGAAGATCGCGCACGTCAGAGCTACTGCCGCCAAGCACCGGAGCGGTTCGGGGATTATTTACACGTCAACGCGCAAGTCGGTCGAGCAAGTCATGTCGCGTTTGCGCGAGGCGCGTCTGTCGGTTGTGGCCTATCACGCCGGGATGGAAGATGCTGAGCGAGTGCGCGCGCAGGACGAGTTCATGTCGGGGCGGACGCAGATGATCGTCGCCACCAATGCCTTCGGGATGGGCATTGACAAGCCCGACATTCGCTTCGTCGTCCATTACCAACTGCCCGGCTCCGTCGAGGCTTACTATCAGGAGATCGGGCGCGCGGGGCGTGACGGCCAGCCTTCCGCCTGTGTGCTCCTCTTCAACTACGCTGACAAGAGAACGCAAGACTACTTCATCGAAGGCTCTTACCCGGCGCCCGACGTGATTGCGAAAGTTTATGAGGCGCTCGTTGCGACCCGCCAACAACGCATCGAGCTTTCGACGCGCGAAATCGCGGCGCGCGCCGGCCTTCGTAACGATATGGCCGTCCAATCATCGCTGATTACGCTGGAGAAGGCCGGGCACATCGAGCGCGGCGCGGCGGGCGAAAATCGCGCGGGCGTGCGTCTGCTGATGACCGCGCAGGCGGCGCGTGAGACGGTGAGCGAGCGCCGGAGCGCGCAGATGAAGGGAGTGCTGTTCGGACTTCTCAACGGACACGGAGTCAGCCAGCGTGCCGAAACCGAGTTGAACGTCGCGGACTTCGCCGAAACTCTCGGCACCGAACTTCAGGCGCTTCGCCGCACGCTCACCGCTCTCGCCGAATCCGGCGTCATCGCTTACACGGCGGCGCGGCGGACGCGCGGTGTAGTGATGCTCGACGAGAGTCCCGCGCGGCGTCTGCGCATCAACCCGCAGGACATCGCCCGCCGCGCCGCGCTCGAACAGCGCAAGCTACGCGAAGTAATTAGTTTTTGCTATACCGAAGACTGCTACCGCAAGTTCATTCTCGAATACTTCGGTGATCGTTCGGGGGCGAAGAACTGTGGGACGTGTGGCAACTGCGCGGGCGGCACGACGGACACAACGACGGCGCGCGAATTAACGACCGGCAGAACGTCCGTCCCTCTCAATCCCGCCACCGCGCTCGACGGCTTCGTGATGAAGCACGTGCCAATCGCGCTTGATCTCGAAGATGAATTAGTTGAACAGACTCGTCTGCGTCGCGCACGCGAAGATTCCGAGTGGCGCGACGTTCTCGCGGATCAAACAGTCGCTATTACTTCCGCGCGCGATTTGACTGACGATGAATCCCTCGCGGTGCGCAAGATTCTGGCGTGCGCGGCGCGGATGGGCGGGCGGTTCGGCAAAGGCTTACTCGCCGCGACGTTGCGCGGGTCGCGCGCCAAAAACGTCGTACAGGCCGGACTCGATCAGCTTTCCACTTACGGCATCCTCAGCAGCATGACGCAGGAAGAAACGGTGCTCTACGTTGATGCCCTGATTTCAGCCGACTGTCTGAGCGTCACGACCGGCGCATACCCGACAGTCTCCATTTCCGCGCTCGGCGGCGAAGTGATGCGCGAGCGGGCGGCTGTCCAACTCGCCCTGCCTTCGGCTTTCCCGGCGCGCTCCGCTTTCAAAAGCCGGCCCTCAACTTTTTCGCGGCGCGAAAGCGCGAACGGCGGGGGTGAGTCGCCGCCGAAGTCGAATACTGTTGATGAGACCTACGCGCTTTATGAGGCCGGACTATCAGTCGCGGACATCAGCAAGCAGCGTGGCCTGACCGAAATGACAATCGAGAAGCATCTCTCCGACTGTATCCTCGAAGGCCGTCCCTTCGATTTTTCGCGCTACGTCTCAGACGCCGACCGCGCACTCATCGAACAGGCCATCGAACAACTCGGAGCCGAGCGACTCCGCCCCCTGCGCGACGCGCTGCCAGCCCACATCACCTACTGCATGATTCGCTTCGTCGTCGCCGCAAAGCAGCGTGCCGACGAAGCGTCGAACACTTCACACTAAATCAAAACACAAGACATTGGGACACTCATCCCGTCGGGGCGAGCGATGTCAGAACCGGGAGCGGTAGCGACGGGGTGCGGTGTTACCCGGTCGCTACCGCTCCCGGTTCTGACAGGGTGTCCCACTCTCATGTGCTTTGATTTAGACTGTTTCATTCGTAGAATACGTTCACCGTTTGCCCCCGGATTATTCGTTGCCGTCATGGAAACGCTAAGCAACAAAGAACTGAGATCCACAGAGAATCAGGTCGCCACTCTTAAGCATGCTCAAAAAGCCGTGCGCCCGACGCTCGACGGAATTGCACACGCTCTCGAATCAAAACCGTTTCGCCCGCACCGGCTGTTTCGCGGCAGTCATGCACAAACGCTCGCCGGCTTCGCGTGGCCTCGTCGCCTGCGCATCCGCGAGCAGAACGCTAATGACGAATCGCGCCTGTTCGAGGTCGAGCCGGGCGTCCGTCTGTTGGCTCATTGTCGCTGGCAGAATCCGGGCGATGGGCGCGGCGCGCATCCGACCGTTCTTCTCGTGCATGGTCTTGAAGGATCGAGCGAGTCCGTCTACATTCTCAGCACCGCGCAGAAATTTTACCGCGCCGGCTTCAACGTCCTGCGCATCAACATGCGCAACTGCGGCGGCACGGAACACCTGACGCCGACGCTTTACAACAGCGGGATGAGCGGCGACTTTCGTCAGGTAGCCAGCGAGTTGATTGAGCGTGACGGGCTGCCTTCAATCTTTCTTGTGGGCTTCTCGATGGGCGGCAACATCGTCTTGAAACTCGCCGGTGAGTTCGGCGGAGAAGCGCCGCGCGAGTTGTCCGGCATCTGCGCAGTCTCGCCGGCGCTCGATTTGAAGGCATGTGCCGACGCCATCGGGATGCGCTCGAATTGGCTTTACCAAAAAAGATTCATGCGTAGCCTCCACCGCCGCGTCCGCCATAAAGAGAAACTGTACCCGGATATTTACGACACCCGCTCTCTCGGCAGGGTAC
>JBPCPQ010000134.1:0-7697 GCA_050999015.1 Pyrinomonadaceae bacterium
CACCTGTTGAATGCGCTGCGCGTCGAACATCGTCCGGGGCAGATTCTCCTCAAGTTGAAGTTGTATCTCGTGCCCGCGCGCGCTCGCCACCTGTCGCACCGCTCTGACGGCGCTCGTGACGGCCGTATTCACGTCAAGGCTCTCGCATTCGAGACGCAGCATATCGCGTTGAATCCGCGACAGATCAAGGAGGTCGGAGATGAGTTGCGCAAGCGAGGCGGAGGAAGTGCTGATCGCTTGAACGCCTTCTACGAGATCGGGGTGTGCTTCCAGCAGGTCGCTTTCGCTTAACAGATCAACCCAGCCCGTGATCGCCGTTAGCGGGGTGCGCAACTCGTGCGAGAGCATTGCGAGAAATTCGTCCTTGAGGCGACCGGCCTCGCGCAACGCGACGATCAACCGGGCGTTTTCGAGCGTCGAGCCGACGTGCGTCGCCACCGCCGTGAGCAAGTCAACGTCGTCTTCAGTCCACTGTCTCGTGCGTCGCGTCTGGTGCGCGCTGAGCGAGCCGATGACGCGTCCCTGATGCATCACGGGAACGACCAGAAGGCTTTTTAATCCCGTCCGTTCGATAGCATCGGCCAAGCCTGCGGCGAGCGGGTGCGCGCTCACGTCCTCTGTCATCAAAGCTCGCCGATGCGTGCGCAGCAGGTAGCGAATCGGTGAACGCTCCAGCACGTCCCGCCAGCCTGTGATGGGAGCGACACCGAGGCTGCACCACTCGTCGTAAAAATCCGCGTGCCCGTCTTCGGCGAACAGGATGGCGATGCAGCGATCCAATTCCAAAACTTCCCCAATGCGCTCGATCACCGCGCGGACTTTCTCTTTCGGGTCGCCGCTACGCTGCAAGGAAAGTAGCAGGCGGTTGACGATGGCCTCGCGCTCGGCCTGCGCCTGAATCGTGACGAAGAGCCGGGCGTTGACAATCGTCTCGGCGGCCTGTGCCGCGAAGATTTCGAGCAGACGCAAATCGCGCGGATGGAAGCCGCCCGGTCGGTTGGCGACGTAGATAAAGCCGATCAACTCGTGCTTGAGTTTCATCGGCACACTCAGCACCGAGCGTATATCGTAACGCCTGATAAAGTCTTCATTAAGCCGCGAATCAAGCGCCGGGTCGTTCGAGATGAAGGCCTCGCCCGCCCGCGCGATGTGCCCTTTTAATTGCCCTTCGTCGAGCTTGAAACGAAACTCGCGGATCAACTCCGGCGTCGTGTTGAAGCCCGGCGCTTCGGCGCGCACGACGTTCTGGCGGCGGTCGTAGGTCGCAATGAAGCCCATTGTCCCACCGATTAGTTGCGCGATGGCCTGCGCGAGGCGGCCGTTGATTTCGGAAATATCCGTTAGCGTCGTGAAGGCGCGCGAGATTTCGTATAACCCGTGCAACTCCTGATTGCGCAGGCGCGTCGCTTCGTACAACTCGGCATTAGTCAACGCGACGGAGATCTGCGCGGCGACGGTGCCGAGCAATTCGCGATCATCCTCCGTCCAATCTCGCGTCCCCGAACAGTCATGAATCTCCAGCAAGCCGATTCGCGCCCGCCCGCGCTGTACCGGCGCGGCGAGCACCGCGCGCGCACCGACGCCCCGGTATAACTGAATTAGGCTGTCGCCTTGTTCGGCCTCGTTCAAGTCGGCAATGGCGACGGGCGCTTCCGCCGCCATCACCCTCTGCGCGTAGCGGCTACCGTGCAAAGGATCGAGCCTGCCGCGCAACGACTCGCACTGACTTTCAGCTAGGTATTCGTAAGCGATCACGCCGCCGCCATCGGCGTCGCCCTCCCCCTCGAACAAAGTTATGTGGCAGCGGTCGGCGAGGAGCGCTTCGCCAAGCGCTTTGACACTCTCCCGCAACACGGTCGCCGGGTCGAGCGAGCTGGCCGAACGACGCCCGATATAGGCCATCAGTTTCTCGCGGCGCGCGGACGTTTCCATCTCGCGCGACCGCTGCTCGGCCTGCGTGATAAGCAGCACTTTCTCAATCGCAATTGCGAGCGGCGCGGCGAGACGTTCGAGCACCGACAGATGCCGGCGGCGGTACGCGCCGGGCGTGCGGCTCGTGACGTTGAGGCTGCCGATTGCCCGGTCAGCCGAAAACAGCGGGACGCACACCGCAGAACGGAAGCCGCCGTGGTGAAGGTCTTCGTATACGTTGAAACGATTTTCGTTCTGAAGCTCAGGGATCAATACGATCTCACGTTCACGGAGCGCGTGCTCTGTTACCGACCCGCTTAGCGGCGCGACCGCGCCGATTGAGAGTGAGCCGGCATGCGAACCGGCGAGGGCAAACACACGCAGATGCTCGCCTGACCCCTCACGTCCCGCGCCTTCACACCCCACGCCTTCACACAATGCCACCGACGCCCGGTCGAAAGGAACTAGCGTGCCGATGTGCCGGCTCGCGAGGTCGAAGACTTCATCAATGGTACGGCTGGCGTTGACGGCGGCGACGACGCGGTTGACGATCTCGACCTGCTCGGTGGCCTCCTGAAGATAATCGAAGAGAGTGCGCTGTTGATCCCGCGCGAGGCGGTCGAGGTCGCGCTTCTCCTGCGCGTTCTCCTGTGCGCCCGCCTGCGCGCCATCCTGCACGTCGTTGCGCCGCGCGATGTAGAGCATCGCCGCACGCCCTTCCCAGCGGCATACGAGCGGCGCGGCCCGGACGCGCAATTGCCGCGCGCCTCCAATCAGCAAACTCCCTCCCCGCTCCTCCCGCTCCGCACTCGAAGCATCAAACTCCAACACCGAATCAACACTTCCGCCCATCAGCGATTCGGGCGCACGAGCGGCGAGCGCAGCGAACGCTTCGTTGCAAGCGAGGACGCGCCCGGCGGCCTCATCAATTATGATGGCCGGGTCGCTCATGCGCTCGAACAGCGCGACAAACTCCGTGTGGTGCTCAGTCATAAAATCAGCGTTGAGATGTTGGAGACAGGAAGATCAATTCTCTCACAGCAACTCTTCACCGGCCCCCGCGCCCCGGCCCCCGGCCCCCGCTCTTGTGGCGCTCGACGATGCGAATCGGGGTGGCGAAAAAATCGAATTCTTCGCGCAGGCGGTTTTGCAGGTAACGCTCGTAAGAGAAATGCAGACCCGCCCTGCCGCCGGCGGTGAAGACGACGAACTTCGGCGGGCGCACGGCGACCTGCGTGACGTACTGCACATGGAGACGCGAGCGGCCTCCCTTGACGGGCGCGGGGGCGCTCGGCGCGCGCGGTGAGGCGACGGCTCTTTCAAAAAAAGCGTTGAGCTGCGAAGTCGTGACGCGATTGTTGCGTGCCGCGTTGGCGCGCACCGCGAGCGGTAGGATGTTGGCGAGGCGCTGCCCCGTGAGCGCCGAAATCGTTACGACCGGCGCCCACTCGAGGAACTTCATCTTGAGTCGCAGGTTTCTTTCAAACTCGGAGACCGTTCCCGTCAGCTTGTTTTCGAGCGCGTCCCACTTGTTGACGGCAACGATGATCGAGCACCCGGCGTCGAGCGCATAGCCGGCGATGTTGGCGTCGAGCGCCGTGACGCCTTCGACCGCGTCCACGATGACGACGGCCACGTCGGCGCGTTCGAGGCTGCGCCGCGCCATCACCACCGACAGCTTCTCGGTCATCTCTGCGGTCTTGCCCTTGCGCCTGATGCCTGCCGTGTCAATCAGCCTGAACATTCGCCCGTCGTGCTCCATCACGGTGTCAACGGCGTCGCGCGTCGTGCCGGCGATTGGCGACACGATGACGCGCTCCTCGCCGAGCAATCGGTTGAGCAGCGACGACTTGCCGACGTTCGGGCGACCGACAATCGCCAGCCGCACCTCACGCGGCGCGGCGTTTTGTTCCTCTTCATCAGCGTCCGCGTCTTGTCGCGCGTCACCCGCGTTGAAATGCGCGACGAGCGCGTCAAGTAAATCCGCGACGCCGTCGCCCTGTTCCGCCGACACGGGAACGACTTCCGTGAAACCGAAGCGGTGAAACTCGCCGGCATCCGCTTCGAGCCGCACGGCGTCCGCCTTGTTCGCCGCAATCAGCACCGGCTTACCCGTCGTGCGCAGGAGCCGCGCCAATTCTTCATCAAGCGGAGTCGTCCCGGCGCGAACGTCCACCACCCACACGAGCGCCCACGCTTCCGTGATCGCAAACCCGGCCTGCTTGAAAATGTTTGCGGGAATCACCGCGTCGTCATCGGGCACGATGCCGCCGGTATCAACGACCGCGAAGCGGCGACCCGCCCACTCCGTCTCGCCGTAGATGCGGTCGCGCGTAATGCCCGGCTCGTCGCCGACGATGCTGCGGCGCTCGCCGACGAGGCGATTGAATAGCGTTGACTTGCCGACGTTCGGGCGACCGACAATCGCGATTAGTGGGAGGACGGGACGCGCTGTCGCTTGATCCTCGGTGGGCTGTAGTTGATTGATGTCCATGCTTGACGTTCTGTGCCGGTCTGCGATCACTCCGCTAGCGAAGCAACGACCGCCGCACGCTTTCGTTCCTTCCAGTCTTCGCATGACAACTGGCGAAGTCAAGACTGATTATGACGCGGAAAAGTTTATCGCGCCCACTACTTACTCGCAAGAAGGATACGTCGGGCGGCATAAATTTTATGAGAAGCCACTCCGGTCAACTTGAACAAATTCTCCACACGGAGTAGCGTGCCACCGCTCTCAATCTGAAAGGCGCACACATGGCACAGTGGCTTCATTCTTTGCACAGGATTCGGGAAAGAATCACCCCGCGAAGATTCGCCGCGACGGATGCCGCCGTTGAGATGGCACCGCATCTCGCGCTCGGACGGCGCGGCGAATCACTCGCCGCCGTGTATCTTGAGCGCGCGGGTTATCGTCTCGTCGCGTCGAACTTTGAATTGCCAATCGGGCGCAACTCGCGCGGCGTGCCCGTCTACGCGGAGATTGACATCGTCGCTTACGACGGCGCGACGCTCTGTTTCGTCGAGGTCAAGACGCGCGCCTCCGACTGGTACGCCGCACCCGAAGCCAATGTTGATCTTCGTAAGCAGCGCCAGATCACGCGCGCCGCGCGCGTCTACCGTCGCACCTTCGGACTTTATAATGCTTCCTGTCGCTACGATGTGGTGAGTGTAATTCTACCTTCCGCCGACGCGAGCGGTGATGCGCCCCCGCCGCGTCTCGAGTTGCTGCGCAATTTTTGGACGGAGGATAAATTTCGTAAACGCCGGTGGGGAGTCTGAAGCCCATCGTGGCTTACGAAATTGGGCGTGACCATATCAACTGTCGTTTAGATGCTTTGCTTGGCCCCCGCCGGTGCAGGCGCAAATCCGCACTAAGCCGTGATTTGAGGCTCAACTTGACAACCAAAAATGAATCCGTAGAATTGTCTCCTCATTATGCGGGAGTAACTCAGTGGTAGAGTGTCACCTTGCCAAGGTGAAAGTCGCGAGTTCAAATCTCGTCTCCCGCTTTTGAAAGGATGAGGGCGGAGGGATGAGGGATGAATGAATTACTTTTACTTCATCCCTCATCCCTCTGCCCTCATCCCTTTTCCGGCGGCGTAGCCAAGTGGTAAGGCAGAGGTCTGCAAAACCTTTATTCGTCAGTTCGATTCTGACCGCCGCCTCCAATGTTTTCAGTAATTTACGGGCAATCTGCTAATCGTGCAAAACAGGTGATGTAGTAGGAAATGTAGTAGGTATTTGCTCCTAAAGCGCGATTGCTGTCCAAACCGCAGCGTCGCGCTTTTCTTGTGTTTCCCTGCTTTCTTCCCTCTCGGTCAACATTTAGAAAGACGTATGCCCTCAACAATTGACCACCTTATTATCAATTCGCCTTACGCCGAGCCGCGCGAGTATTGGCGCTATATCTCCGAAGAACGCTCGTTCGTGCGGGAAGCCGGGAGGCGATCCGCCGGGTACATCGTCGCGTCTTCGACGAAAAAAATCGTTGATGATCCCGGCAGATTCGTTGAAATCCCGCTCGTCAATCGCATACGCGAGCGCGTGCGCGAATGGCGCGAAGGAAGCGTTGCAGATAACAGAGAGCCTTACGTTGGCGTGACGGGGACGACGCGCCGTTTGCTTGAGCATTGGCGCGATGAAGATGCGCGTCCCGAACGGCGGTTCTTCTTCTGTCAACTTGAAGCGATTGAAACATTGATTTGGCTGGCGGAAGCACCGGCGGCGGACAAGGTAGGGCTTGATGTTCCTTCGGACGGCGGGGCGTTCGAGCGCCTTTGCGCGAAGATGGCGACGGGTTCGGGCAAGACGATTGTGATGGCGATGCTGATTACGTGGCACGCGCTTAACAAAGCCGCCTATCCTAACGATGCTCGTTTCTCGAAAAACTTTCTTGTCATCGCACCCGGTCTGACCGTGCGAAATCGGTTGCAAGTTCTCCTGCCTTCCGCCGAAAACAATTATTACGACGAGTTCAACATCATTCCTGCCGGACTATTTGATAAGTTGCGGCAAGCTAAAGTCGTTGTTCGCAATTGGCACGCGCTGAATTGGGAGACGGACGAGAAAATCAAGAAACGCCGGAGCGTGGATAAACGCGGCGCGAAATCCGATGAAGCCTATGCGCGTGAAGTGTTGGGCGAGATGCAGACGGCGCGCGGGCTGATCGTTATCAACGACGAAGCGCATCACGCTTGGCGCGTACCGATGGGTGCGAAGATCAAAGGTGTCGCCAAAGAAGAACTTGAAGAAGCAACGAAATGGATTGGCGGCTTAGACCGTTTGCACAAAGCGCGCGGCATCCATAGGGCTTACGATTTCAGCGCGACGCCGTTCACGCCTTCCGGCAGCGCGAGCGTGGAAGAAAACTTGTTCGGTTGGATTGTCAGCGATTTCGGTTTGAACGATGCGATTGAATCGGGTTTGGTGAAAACGCCGCGTGTCGTCGTGCGCGATGATGGGCGCATGACGACAGAATACAAATCGCAGTTTTATCACCTCTACAACGTCCCTGAGATCAAAGACGCGCTCAATAAAAAGGCGGCGCGTCCGAGTGACCCGATTCCCGATTTGCTTCGCACGGCTTACGAACTGCTCGGCGCAGATTGGCGCGAGACGGCGCGTGAATGGAGTAAAGAGAATAAAACAATCCCGCCCGTTCTCATTACCGTTGCGAATCGCACGGAGACCGCCGCGCGCATTAAATACTCGTTCGACCACAACCGCCTCGACATCACAGACCTATGCGATCCGCAACGCACGCTGCACATTGACTCAAAGGTTTTAGCTGCCGCCGAAGCTGGAAGCGATGACCCGACGCTAACGCCGCCCGCGACACCGGAAACCGCTGCAATAACTGACGAGGACGCCGCAAGCGAAACCGTCGAAGCCGATGTTGACGCGACGATTGATGATTTGAGTCTTGATACAGCGACGGATGAAGTAAACGACCCGGACAATGTAAGCAGCGATGCGCCAGTCGAGACGGCGCGCAAGTTGACGAAGCAGAAGGAAGCCGAACGCTTGCGCCGCATCGTTGACACAATCGGCAGACCGGATGAGCCTGGTGAGCAGATTCAGCACGTCATTTCCGTCGGGATGCTGACCGAAGGTTGGGACGCCCGCAACGTGACGCACATCATGGGCTTGCGCGCGTTTTCAAGTCAGTTGCTTTGCGAGCAAGTCGTCGGGCGCGGGCTTCGTCGCATGACTTATGATGTTGATAAAGAGACGGGCTTGTTTGCGCCCGAATACGTCAACATCTTCGGCGTGCCGTTCTCGTTCAT
>JBPCPQ010000002.1:0-4884 GCA_050999015.1 Pyrinomonadaceae bacterium
AGGCGCGTCTGGTCAATCGTGCGAAAGCCGATGCGCCCGGCCATCGCGCGCACTTCGTTGCGGGCGACGGCGATGTCGTGCTCGCTCTCAAGCGCGATTGATTTGCTCTCCGTCAAAAGCGCCCAACCCCCTCAACTCCGAATCCTCGTCGCCTTCACGGATGCCGAATTCGTCGCGGAGCAACTTGATGCCTTCGTCAACGTTCAGCACCGTGTCCACCCCGCGCAATTCGAGGCCGAGTTCGACGAGTGTGATCGCGACCGCCGGTTGCATCCCGACGACGACGGTGCGCGCGTCCATGATGCGCGCCATCGCCGCGATGTCCGAGAGTACGCGCCCGATGAATGAGTCAACCATCTCCAGAAGCGAGATGTCTATCAACACGCCGCGCGCGCCCGTGCGCTCCAACTCCGAGAGGATATGCTCCTGCAAGTGCATCACCGTCCGATCATCCATGTCCACCTGAATCGGCACGATCAGCACCCGCCCCACTTTTAGAATCGGAATGCGTTGAAGTCCGTCCATTAGTTTAGTTTCCCGCGTTCTCAGAAAAAGCTATCAGCCATCAGCTATCAGCCGTCAGTGCTTTCATTGCTTCTGGCGCAAGCCCCGGTTGGGTAGACAACTCAAAGTATAAATACCATCCGTGTCCCGCCTCACGTGGTGCATACAAAATTCACTCACTTGCCACTCCGGCGCTACCGCTTATCCTGCTCGCGCCGCCGGTTGTCCTCGGAGATGCCCGCTCCTTGAGCCGCGAGCGCCGCCGTTTTCTGTGTCGTCGCTTCCGCCGCGCCGTTCGACAGTGCCGAGAGAGCTTTCGCCGAAACGACGGCACGCCCGACCATTTCGAGCGCGAGCCTAATGCCGTCGGACATCTGGGAGCGAGTCGTGATCTGCGTCAGGTCAATGCCGAGTTGCACCATCGTCTGCGCGATGGCCGGTGAGACCCCCGTCAGAATGCAGCGCGCGCCCATCAGACGCGCCGCCGTCACCGTCTTGATTAAATGGTTGGCGACGAGCGTATCCATCGTCCGCACACCCGTGATGTCGAGGATCGCGACCGTCGAGCCGGTCTCGACGATTTTTTGCAGCAGCGATTCCATCATCATCTGCGCGCGGCGCGAGTCGAGCGTGCCGATGATCGGCAGCGACAAAATCTTGTCCCACACCTTAATCACCGGCGTCGAAAGCTCGAGCATGTCGGCGCGCTGCTGGCGGATGATTTCTTCGCGCGAGCGGATGAAATTCTCAACCATCACCAAGCCCATCTTGTCGAGCAGCCGCGTGAAGAAGTTCATCTCGCGCAACAGCGTTTCGAGGTCGCCGGAGAACTCACCGGCCATCAGCGGGATGACGACGTTGCGTAAGGAGAGAATATAAGTCGCGTTTTCCTGCGGGGTGTAGCCCTTGATGGCGCGCTGGTGCGAAATCTCGTTGAGGAACGAGCGCGTCTCGTCGAACGCGGGGCTTTCAAAATCGCCTCCACCCGACTCCTTGATGGAGCGCGCCAACATGTCAACGATCTGCTGCGATTGGCGGCGCAACTCCCTCTTCGATATTAACTCGTCGCGGAACTCATCCGAGTCGAGGCGCTCCGAAATCCAGAGGTCGAGAATTTCATCGCGGCGCGTCGTGAGAATGTCTGCGACGCCGCGCGCGGCAGGTTTCGGTGCTGCGCTTTCGCTATTGACGGGGGCGTTATCAACCATCTTGTTCCTCAAGAAATAGTAGTTAGTGGTCAGTGGTCAGTATTTTTATCTCGTTCCGAGCCGCCTTCATCGGCGACATGACCGACCATTGATAAGAAGCGCGCCGTAAGTGTGTCACTTTTGAGCGTGCGGGTGAGCGCAGGGAAATTCCGAGTTTGAGAGGAAACCTCTATCTTTTTCTGTCACCTAAAATGATATGGGAAACGGGCGCTATCTTAACATCGCAACGCGGAAAAGCAACCGCCACCGCACGGAGGGGAAAAGGGTAAATGGGTAAACGGGAAAAGGGGACAGCGGCGCCTCCCGGGGTTTCCCCCTTTCCCCATTTACCCTTTTCCCCCTTGCGGCTATATCTGGATGCCGCCAATCTTTTCGATTTTCTTTTTAGGTGCGGGCGAAACGAGCACGGCGTTGTCTTGTTCGCGGTGGCGGCGCTCTCCTTCCGAGTGCCAGCGCGCCCACTCGTCGGGCGCGTCGAAGGTCTCGCCGCCGTGCCGCGTGATGCGCTCGCGGATGCGGCACATCACCGGCGTGTTGACGCCGACGCCGCTAATCACCGCCTGACCTTTCGTCAGCGCGGGCAATTCATCGAGCAACTGCCGCCCCGCGCCCTCAACCGACTTCGCCACCGTGTCCTGATCCACCGGGTTGACGATGCGCATGATGACCTGCGTCATGCACTGCGACAAAACGTCCTGATCGAGCTTGCCGGGTCGCTGTGTGATAAGTCCGATGCCGACGCCGAACTTACGTCCCTCGGAGAGAATCTGCTTCAGGATGTTGGTCGAGACGACCGTCTGCCCGGCGGGCGCGAAGCGGTGCGCTTCTTCGATGAGCGTGAAGACCGGGTAGGGAAGGTGGCTGTCGCCGTGCGTCTCGGCCTCGCCGCGCACCGTCGCCATGCGTGCCTTATTGACGCGCCGCAGCAGCGTGGCGACGACGACCTGTTGCTCGTTCTGCTCGATGTCGGAAAGTTGCAGCACGGTGCAGCGCCCTGGGCGAAACATCTCGGCAAGAGGGATGTGCTCGTTGTCGGAGAAGATCGCACCCGGCTTGTCGAAGCGCGAATCGAGTCGCCACAGCAAGCCCTCGATGGAACTGGCGTTGCTCGATTCGTTGCGCTCGCTGCCTTCGTACTTCTGCTCTTTCACGGCGTCGCGCAGATCGTGGTAGCCGTAAAGTTCACGCGCGCCGCGCCCGCCGGCGGTCAATCCCCGGAACGCCTGCGCCAGAAAGTGAAGCATCTTGTCCGACGTGCCTTCCGGCAGAAGGTATTTGATGTCGGCCTCGGTGAGCGAAGAGAAGCGCACCTTCACGCGGTCGTGCGTGAAGATTTTGACTTCCGGCTGGTAACCGTCGGGGTCGCGAAACCGCGCATCGGTTTCAATCGAGCGCAGCGTGTCGTACTCGCCGTGTGGGTCAACAATCAACACGGCCGCGCGGTTATGCGGCATCATCAACTCTTCGACAATCACGCCTGCCGTGTACGACTTGCCCGACCCCGTTGAGGCGAGAATCGCCAGATGCGTCGAGACGACATCCTTAATTGACAACACGACCGGAACTTCTCCCGCTTCGCGCGTCAGCAAACTTCCGACGTGCGCCGCGCCCACATCGCCCGCGCGTTTCGGGCTGAGGACTCCCGCAAGCGTCTCCGACGACGCGAGAAAAACGGGATCGCCCGGTTGCGGCGGGATGCGCGGGTTGACGAAATCGCCGAGCTTCTCGCTGAAGTAGCCGATGCCCTCGACCGTAATCTCGTACAATTCGCAGCCCTCGCCGTCCAGCCCGATCAAGGAAGAAACAATCGCGGGCGGCGTTTCGGGGTCGGCGAGAAAAGCGTCCGGCAGTTGGCGCACGAGGCGACGCGCGGTGATGTTGCCGAGAATGCGCCGCTCGCCTTCGCGGTCGTGCGCTGTGTAGTAGACGAACTCGCCGATACGCGCGTGCCGGTTGTCGGCCGTGATGAAGAGATATTCGTGCGGGCGCTCGCCCGGCCCTTTCACCGTTCCGGTGAGCGCGTCAGGAGGTGTCGCGTGTGTAAAATTCATGGGTGAATCGAATAAGAGATTCGCCATCACGAAGCCATTCGGCGTGAGGCCGCGTGTCGCCCGGCGAGTATATCACGCGCACAAAACGACGCCACGCTTCGGGAAATGATGAATGCGGAATGATGAATAAGCAGGTAGGAAAATGTTTTCCGGCATTATCGAACTCAATTTCTCCGCTATCAAAGGCTCAAACGATTTCTATGTACCGAAATACTTTTTCCGATGTGCTTAAGAAGACAGAATTCAGCACACAGCATGCAGAAGATAAAGTGGCTCGCGTCCGCACCCATTCTGTCTTCTGTCTCCTGTCTTCTGACTTCTACTTTCCTTCATCATTTCCTGTCTATCCTGTCTATCCTTGTTAGTTTTCGTGTTTTAATTTAGAGCGCGGCGGGAGGATGACGTTGACAAGGCTCATAGCGGCTTGTAGGCTGTCGCCGTTTTAAGCGGCGAAATCTCTTCTCTTTGACGCGAATTCGGAGAAAACTTCACATGACAGATGAAAGCTACAGCATTCAGCAACTGTTAGTGCTCAGAAAGCTGACGGTCGCTGTCTCGAAGCTCCTGACCGAGCAGATGCGAGACTACCTGACGACGCTCGCGCCGCTGCTGCGCCCGAAGGCCGTGCTCGGCGACTACGTTGATAGCAGCACGAAGGAGGCCGCGCGCGGGGCCGAGAAAAACTTCAAAGAACTCCAGAGCCTTTACGAAACAATCGCCGCCGCGAAGCCCTTCAATCTCGCTGCCGAACTGAAGCCGCCCATTGAGATCGTCAGCGCCGCGCTCGAATTTAGACCGCTCGAATACGACCACGCCGCCCAGACCGATAATGAGAGCAAGACCGTCACCGTCACGTCGCCGCTCCGCTGGGTGCTGAATTATTCGGGATTTACGCTCGCGCGTTTGAAGGAATTGGTCGCGGATCGCAACCGCTCGGCCACCGAGCTGAGAGAGTTTTTGTTGCACTACCTCGTGCTGCACGTCGTTCTGTCGAAACAGCCCGGAGTGACGCGCATTCTTGAAACGCTTCACTTCACAATCAGCGCCGACAACCGTCTGCCCGAACTGGGCAACTTGCCGGTCGTTTACATCAACTCTTCCATTTCGACGCTACTCCCGCC
>JBPCPQ010000089.1:0-5942 GCA_050999015.1 Pyrinomonadaceae bacterium
CCCATTGATCGTACATCGAAAATCCCGGCGCGAGGATCGTGTCTAAAATTGCCTGCGGGGAATCGTGTTCAAACAAAAGCGTTCTGAAATTGCCGTGATCGGGAAAACCGTCGTCGCACTTAGCGGCTGCGATGACGAGGCCGCCCTCCGCCACGATCTGCGCGCCGGCGGACATTCCCTTCACCGCTTGGTAAACATTCTGATCGAGCGGGTAGCCGCCGTTTGTGGTAATTACGAGAGGAAATGATTCGCGGCAACCGACCATCGCCGTAGATTTGGCGAAGGTACACCCTTCTGTGTGCGCGGCCTGCATGTCACCGCAAAAGAATCGGGTGATTTGTTGTTTGCGGTTGAGCGTGACGTTGATGCAGAAATCAACGGGGAGCAGCGAGCCGCCCGCGCAGACTTGTTGCTGTGTGGGATTTCCCTCTAACAGCCCCCAAGTGCTTCGTGGATCGGCGATGACCGCCGCGCGATGGTAATGCATGATTGAATCAATGTCCGCGAGCGCCGGGAAAATTCCTTTGTAGCCGCCTGAGAAGCCGGCCATAAAGTGCGGCTCGATGAATCCCAGTACAATCCGCCGGTCGGCCTCGACGTACTCCCTGTTCATCCAGACGCGCCCGTTGTCTGCGGACGTGCCGGCGAGGGCGAGCGTCGCGGGGTCGTGCGCGTTGTGGTTGACGACCGCATACTTTGTGACAATTCCCTTCCCCAGCATGCGGCTGAGTTCCTGCGGGGTGTTGACGCGATGAGAACCGGTGCCGTTGATGATGGTGAAGTTTTCCGCCGGAACGTGCGCCAGTTCTGTAAACAACCACGGCAGCAGACGGTCTGAGGGGAGCGGGCGGGTGATGTCCGGGACGACAACCGCGACGCGATCCGTCGTGTTGAATAGTGTTCGCAGTGGAGCGGATTCAATGGGATGGCGAACGGCTGTGTAAAAAGCGTCCTGTTCATCCGCAAGACCCTCGACGAATTTGGGGGTGAGCAGCGTGACGTTCGACTCCGGCAGGTCAACATCAATTCCCTCTCTACCGTATTGAAGATGAACTTTCATAACTCAATGTGCGCCGCCACGTTTTCCGAGCGGCGCGCGTTCTGACCTACGGAACCTATTCACAACCGTCCGGCACGGTATTCTTCGACGAGGTAATCACAGGCGCGCGCCGTAATCGCCATCATCGTCAGTGTCGGATTCTGGCACCCGATGGAGACATAACAGGCCCCGTCGGTGACGAATAAGTTTTTGACGTCCCACGTCTGATTGAATTTATTGAGCACGGATTTCTTCGGGTCGCTGCCCATGCGCGCCGTCCCGACTTCGTGAATGCTGAAGCCCGGCGGCGCGTCGGTGACGCGCCTCACGGTGATGTCCTTCGCGCCCGCCGCCCTGAGCATTTCTTCCGCCGCGTCGCCCATGTCTTTCACCATCTCGTGCTCGTTGTCGCTCCACGCCATCTCGATGTGGAGCGCCGGAATGCCCCACTTATCCATCACGTTCTTATTGATCGAGACTTTATTTTCATAGCGCGCGAGACATTCGCCGTAGCCCGAAAGGCTGACGCCCCACGGGTAATCGCTCCGCACCGCGTCTTTGAATTTCGCGCCGAAGCCGGAGATCGTTTTGGCGTGGCTGTACAGCGACTGTCCCGAACCGCCTTGCATGCCGTAACCACGCAGGAAACGCGGGTGTTTCGTTTTGAGATTTCTGAAGCGCGGCACATAGATGCCGTTCGCGCGCCCGTCCTGTTCTAAGTTTTTCGTGTCGAGCATTGGCAGCGTGCCGCTCGCGCCACCCCGCTTGACGTGATCCATCAGATAATGGCCGAGAACATTCGAGCTATTGGCGAGGCCGTTCGGGTAAAGCGCGGAGGTCGAGTTGAGCATGATTCGCGTCGTCTCAAGCGTCCCGGCGCAGAGCATCACGACTTTGCCGAAAACCTCGCGGTGCCGGCGCGTCACGCCATCAACGTAATGGACACCCCGCGCTTTTCCGGTGTCCGGGTCAACGACGACGTGGCTCACGATGGCGTTCGTAATCAGCGTCATGCGGTGGGTGCGTGCGGCGGCGGGAAGCGTCGAGGCCGGGCTGCTGAAATATGAGCCGGTGGTGCAGCCGCGATCACAATGCCCGCACCAATGACACGCGGCGCGCTCATCGGCGGTTCCTTTGTGAATCGTTTTGGTCAGAATCGTCGTGCGCCCGATGATGACGCGGCGCAGCGGGTCGTTCATTTTCCCGACCGCATCTTTCAGCACATGCTCGCCACACGTCATTTCCATCGGCGGTAAGAATTTTCCATCGGGAAGCTGCGGTAAATTCTCATAGGAACCGCTGATGCCGATAAATTCTTCAACGCGGTCGTAATACGGGGCGAGGTCTTCGTAAGAGATAGGCCAGTCGTCGCCGTAGCCGTCATGAGTCGCGGCTTTGAAGTCGTAATTCGAGAGCCTCCACGCCAGACGCCCCCACGGAATCGTCCGCCCGCCGACCTGTCTGGCGCGAATCCAATAAAACGGCTTATCCGGCGGTGTCGTATAAGGATTCTCCAAATCGTTGACGAAAAACTGTTTTCCGTATTCAGTGCAGGCGTAGCACTGACTCTGAATCGGCTGGGTGCGCGCCATCTCCCGCCGATTACCGAACCCGCGATACTCCAACTCGTAAGGCCACGTGTGTTCCCTGAAATCTTTCAAGGGATTTAACTGGCGTCCCGCTTCCACCACCGCCACGCGCAAGCCTTTCCCTGTCAGCTCTTTGGCCGCCCATCCGCCCGTCGCCCCGGAACCGACAATGACAACATCAAACGTCTCTTGTTTAGCCATCTTTGCTTCGCCCTCAGATATTTCTACTCGGTGAACAAAAGTTTACCATGATGAGCGTGTATTCTCTCCACACCAGCTTGTCCGGTCGTGGCATAATGATTGCCAAAGTTCTATCTTAAGGCGTAAGCGTGATTAGTTTTACTACAGTAATTAGGAGGAACGTAATATGCGTAAAAATTTGTTGGCCTGTTTGTGTGCATTAGCATTTACAGCGGCCTCGGCCACCCTCGCCGCAGCACAACAGACTCGTGCGGGGGCTGACAACTCCGAGATTCAAACAGTTGAGGAAAATGGTGTTAAGACAGAGACGCGGACATTCCGCGACGCGAACGGTCGGATCAAAAAAGTTGTCGTTACGACGCGCGACGGAAAAAGCACGGCGCGGATTCACCACCATGACGGCGAAGAGCGCGACTTGCCGGAAGGCAGGGTCGAGGGTGCGTTAGACGCGACCGGCGATGCGCTCGCGGACGCCGCCGGCTTTACCGTTGACAAAACCAAAGAGGCTGCCGCCGCGACACAGGAAGGCGCGGGCGTTGTAGTTGATAAGACGAAGGATGTTGCGAAGGATGCCGCGTCAGCTACGAAAAAGGGTGGCGAAAAGGTTATTGATAAAACGAAAGATGCTGCTTCCGCAACGAAGCGAGGCGGTGAGAAGGTTATTGATAAGACAGTAGACAAGACCAAAGACGCGGCATCGGCGACGAAAGAAGGGGCTGGCGTCGTCGCCGATAAGACGAAAGACGCGGCGGCGGCGACCAAAAGGGTCGGCGAAAAAGCTGTAGACAAGACCAAAGATGCAGCATCCGCGACGAAGGATGGAGCCGAAGTCGTAATTGACAAGACTAAGGATGGCGCTGAAGTCGTAGTTGATAAGACGAAAGATGCCGCCGTTGCGACGAAAGATGGCGGCAAGAAAGTGATTGAAAAGACAGGCGATGCCGCCGTCATGGTCAAGGATAAAACCGTTGAAGGTACGAAGACGGTAATCGAAAAAAGTGGTGATGCCGCTCAAACAGTCGGCGAGAAAACCGTCGAAGGTTCGGCGGTGGTAGTTGACAAGTCCAAAGCCGCCGGCAAAAAGGTTGCGAGTGGGACGAAAGACGTGGCCGAAGGCGCTGTTGAAGTCGGCGAGAAGACTGTTGAAGGAACAAAAGATGTCGCCGGCAAAGTGGCCGATAAGACCGAAGCGGCTGCTGAAAAAACAGCTGATGGCGCACGCAAGACCGGCAATTGGTTTTCTCGCGGATTCAAGAAAATCGGTCGGGCAATTGCAGGCAACGACTAGGAAAGCTTCGTTCAGTGTTCGTCTTCAAAGCGGAAGACATGATCTTTTGACTGAAGGGTAGAATCAGTTACACAGAAAACAAGAGCGTCTTCACGAATCAGATTCGTGAAGACGCTCTTAACTTTTGCACCGAATCTAATTCTCAAGAGGCGAGAGATTTGCGCGCCTAAAATCCGTTTGGTGTGGCGCTACCTGCTACACCGCCATTTCGATCTTCTCCTCCGCCTCACTCACTTGGGCCGCATCCGGTTGAAGCTCTTCTTGTTCAAATTCAGCATCCGGCTCATAACTGAGCGCAATCATAACTGGGAAATGATCAGAGCCGAAGTTCTCCAGCCTTTTCAATTCGATCAATCTGAAATGGTTGGTGTGGAAGAAGTGGTCGAGCGGAAAACGTATAAACGGATAGCTGGCGTGAAATGTGTTAAAGAATCCGCGCCCGATGCGCGGGTCGAGTAATCCGCTGATGTCCTGAAAAAGATAATTAGTCCGCGACCACGCGACATCGTTCAAATCGCCCATGACGATCACCGGCTCGTCCTTTTTCTTAATGGCACGCCCGACAATTAACAACTCCGCGTCGCGCTCGGTGGATTGCTCGGCCTCGGTCGGGAAAGGCGGGCGCGGGTGAAGACAATGTAGCTCGATCACTTTCCCGTTCGGCAGTCTGAGTTTCATATGTATGGAGGGAATGTCGTCTTCGACGAGAAATGTGACTTCGGGGTTGATCAATTCCAGGCGCGAATAGAAAAGCATGCCGTAGGTGTTGTCGAGCGGATGGTGAACTGTCAGAGGGTGTGTCTTTTCAAATTCCTTCAGTTCTCCCTGCCACCATTTATTAGTTTCGACGGTAAGAATCACGTCCGGGTCTTCGCGGCGGATGATGTCGCGCAGTTCGTCGGCGTTACGATTCGACATCAGCACGTTGGCGAATAACAATCTCAAACTCGCGCCCTCGCTTTGACTTCTGCTTTTCTGCACCTGTTTGCGCGCGAAAGGCATGTACTGGTACATCATGTACCTAATGTGTGACTCTTTTTTCGCAACCTGTTTTCAACAGCTTACAGGCGCGATTTTACGATAGGCGACAAATCGGAAAATGCCGCTGTTGAAAACAAAGGACTTATCTGCCTCGCAGGAAAAAGAGTCACACATTAGGTATCATGTAGCTTTGGTAAATCAGACATGCAAAAAGCGTGATTGTAAAAACCTTGGCGAAGACGCCTTCGACGCCTGAGATATAAAGGTAGGAGAGCGCGACGATGACCGTGATGACTGTAATTTGGATGCGCGGGAAATCGAAGACCCTGATCCACCACGCATCTTTCCGTAACAGCGGCAGCACAGTGGCGACGATCATCAAAGCCCCCACCGTGATTAGTGCAATCTTCAAGCGCCGCACCCCGCCGCGCCACTCTCGACATGATGAATCATGTGATCTTTACGCCTTTCTGTCAGAGCCATATTTAGAAACAGCGCGCCGACTCTTTGTTAGCAGCTAATTCTTTACACGGCAATAAAATTGCTAATACCAAAGCTGTTCTACAGATTTCAAGAAAAGGAATTTCTGGCCTGAGTCCCGAAGGGACGTTGGAAATCAGCCGGTGGTGCAACCACCGGGCAGCGCGTCAACGAACCACCGTGCCCTGAAGTGGCACCGGACGGCGCTTCGGTCTCGCGCCCTTTCAGGGCTGCAAAATTTGGGGGGTTATACTTTCCGGCTAATGTCCGTTGCGCCTCTGACGCATAGAAGCATTTTCTTGAATGCAGTAGAAACGTCCCCGCGCTGCAACACAGGCTCTTTCTTTGCGGAGGCAAAATGGCG
>JBPCPQ010000268.1:0-6895 GCA_050999015.1 Pyrinomonadaceae bacterium
CATTACTTGACGACCCCGCGTTGCGAGGTCTCGATGAAGCCGAGTAGCTCCTCGACTTCCTTTGAGTCCGTTATCTCTTCGCGGATGCGCGCGAGCGCCTGCGTGGTGTTGAGCTTGGAGGCGAGCAGGAGGCGGAAGGCGTGGTGCAGCGCGTCAATCACGTCTTGCGAGTATTCGCGGCGCTTCATGCCGACGGTATTGAGGCCGTAGCACTTCGCGTGGTTGCCGACCGTGAGCGCGAAGGGGAGCGCGTCTTTGACGACGACGGAGTAGCCGCCGACGTATGCCTCGCGACCGACGCGGCAGAACTGGTGGACGCCGGAGTAAGCGCCGACGTTCGCGCCGTCGGCGACCTCGACGTGGCCCGCGAGCGTCGCGGCGTTCGCCATGATGACGCCGCTACCGAGACGGCAGTCGTGCGCGATGTGCGCCTGCGCCATGATGAGACAGTCGTCGCCAATCGCGGTCAGCATGCCGCCGCTCTCGGTGCCCCGGTGAATCGTGACGAACTCGCGTATCTGATTGCGTTTGCCGATGCGCGTTTCTGAAGGCTCGCCCTGATACTTCAAATCCTGCGGCGCGAGGCCGACGGAGACGAAGGGAAAGATATGGGTTTCGTCGCCGATAAAAGTACGCCCGTCAATGACACAGTGCGACTCGACGCGCCCGCCCGCGCCGATCCGCACTTCGTCGCCGACGACCGAGTATGGCCCGATAAAAGCATCGGGCGCGATCTCGGCACGCGGACTGATAACTGCGGATGGATGAATCATAAAAAGTAAAAAGGTAAAAGTTAAAAGGCAAAAGTGAGCACGATGACAGCCCCACTTTTGCCTTTTAATTTTTTACTGTTGCCTTCATTTCAGCGCGGTCTTGTCGGCGATGACACTCGTCAGCACTGCTTCAGCGACGAGGCGTCCGTCAACTTTGGCTTCGCCGCGCATCTTCTGGACACGAGTGCCGAGTCGAAGCGCGGTGACTTCCAAAATTAGCGTGTCGCCGGGGACGACGGGCTGGCGAAAGCGCGCGTCGTTGATCGCGCTGAAGAGCACCAGCTTCTGCTCGCGGTTTTCGATCTCGCGGAGCGCGAAGATCGCCCCGACCTGCGCCATCGCTTCGACGATCAGCACGCCGGGCATCACGGGCGAGCCGGGAAAATGGCCTTGAAAGAACGGCTCGTTAAACGTCACCTGCTTCAGCCCGACGATCCGCACGCCCGGCGTCAGTTCGATGATTTTGTCAACAAGAAGAAAGGGGTAACGGTGCGGCAGGATTTGCTGGATGGCGTTGATGTCGAGAACCGTGTCCATAAACAGTAGGCAGTAGGCAGCAAGCCAGTAGGCAGTAGGAGCAGCTTTGTCCCCGCTGCGCTCTGCCTTCCGCCTTCTGCCTACTGTTTCGAACTAGCGGGGCGTCGTCGTGGTCGAAGCGGAAGACGCCGGGTTACGTTGGTTGTAGTAAGCGATGAAAGCGCCGGTAACGTCCAGCGTGTCGTTGACGACGAACATCGCGCCCGGCATCTTCGCGGCGTCGAAGATGACGCTGATGCCGTTTTGTTTGGCGAACGCCTCAAGTTCCTTGCCGATGTTCTCGTAGACCGGGTTGACGGCCTCGCGCATCCGCTTCTCGAAAGCGAGTTGGGCGTCCTGCTGCTTGCGCTCTATGTCGCGCTTCAACGTTTCGGCTTCCTCGGCTTTCTTGCTGATGGTCGCTTGGTCGGCAAGTGTTTGAGTCTTCTTGATGTCTTCAGCAATCTGCGTCAAGCGGGTGTTCATGGTCTGCAATTCGCTGCGGCGCGGTTGGAACTCGCGGTCAACGGTGCCCATCGCGGTCACTAAACGGGCGATGCCGCCCTGTTGGACGCCGAAAGCTTCCGTGTTGATGATGGCGAACTTGGCTTCGCCGATAGTTACAACGCCGCTCGCTGAAGGCGCGGGACGCGACGTCGCCGGCGCGGAAGCCGCGGGCGTTTGTGCCGCAGGTCGTTGCGTCGCCGGTGCAGAAGTCGCGGGCGCTTGAGTCGTTGGGCGTTGCGTCGCCGGGCGATTGGCTCCGGCGGCGGGTTGTTGGGCGTTGACGGTGAAAGCGGTCAGGGCCGCGAAGGCGACGGCGGCGGCCGTTTGGCGAAATAGTTTCATGTCTTTCTCGTAATGCTCCTTAACTGTGGAAAAAGGGATGGCCGTTCGCTTCGCTCTGGATGCTTGGCCGTTACTTCAATAGTTTAACTCGAAACGATTAGAAAGTCCGCCCGATGCTGAAGCGGAAGACACTTCTTTTCTCCTGGAAGTTAATCCCCAGATTCTCGTCCGGCCCGATGCGGGCGTTCGGGTTGTAAGCGTAAATCAAACGAAACGGGACGTTGACGACGGGCAATTGGATGCGCAACTCAGCGCCGACGCTGGCTCGGTAATCGCTGATCTTGGAGAAAAAGCTCTCCGAGATGCGCGCCACCGTGTTCGTCTGCGCGTCGCCGCGCAGGAACACTTGTTGGAATCCGAAGGGCAGGCCGGTGATCGGGTCGGGCACTGCCCCGCCGTCAATCGCCTGCGTTAGTTCATCCCTTGTGACATAGCGTCCGTCGCGCACGACGAGGCCGCCGGTGAGCGGCAAAGCTGCGATCTGTGGATTGTTAAGCGCGACGATTCCGTTCAAGCCCCCGAACCCTCCGAGGAAGGCATCGCTGGACAAAAAGTTGTTGGAGAAAGTCTGATCCGTGCCTTTACGAAGGTTGAATGCGGAGCCGATGTCGGCGAAGGCCGCGATTGTCACCGGCCCGAAGATGGGCACGCGATACTCGAAGTTGCCGAGAAGTTGCGTGTCGCCGCCGAGGAATTGAATGCTGCGCCCCGGTATGATTCCGGGATTAGTTCCCGACGGGCCGGTGAACGTGCCGGTGCCGGCCAATCCCTGCAAGCCTTCGATTGGCACCACGTCGCCCGACCCGGTAGACGACACCCGGACGTTCTGTGAAGTGATGAACGATTCGAGCGGCACGATAGGGCCGATGGAGCGGACGTTGTAACCGCGAATCGTAAATTCGTCGCCGAGGAAGAATCGCTCGTAGATTGGCACGCCGTTGATAAACGCGAGCGAACTGTTTTGCGCCTCACGGATTTTGTTGCTCGTGGCAAAACTAGCGACGTGGCCGGCGACAATGCGGAAGCCGAACACTTCGGGACTTTCCGAACGCTTCCGCCGGACGGGCAGAAACTGAATATAAGAAAGACTCGGCTGGTACGTCCGCACGTCGCCGCCGAGGCCGGCGAAGGCGAGCGAGAGCGCGATCTGTCTGCCGCTCGTCGCGTCAATACCGCCGCCGCCCCGGTAATCGCGCGTGTCATAAACGAAGGTCGGCGTGATGCGGCTCGTCAGAATGTTAGGCTGTTCAAAGATGACCGGAATGAACTGCGATTGATCACCCGAGACATTAACCTCCGGGTCTTTCACGCTTGTCTGCTGCAGCGTGTACGACAATCCGACGCGCGAGAAGCGCGTGAACGGGCGACGGCGGAAAAATTCCTGAAGCGGCGCGCTCAAGAAAATGCTGCCGCCGTTCGTGTTCTGCGTGAAGAGGTTTTCTTCGTCGACGTTGAGAAAATCGAGCGTCGAGCCGAAGATTCCGCCAATCGCCTCCGGGTTGCGCGACAGCGCCGTGCCTTCGCCGAAATACTTGTACGATTGTGAGAAAAGCGAGAAGCCGACCGAGATCGGGCGGTCTCTCAAGTAAGGCTCGGTGAACGAGAAGACGAACGAGCGTTGGCGATTGCCGAAGGCGGCCTGAAGCGACAGCGACTCACCGCGACCCAGAAGGTTGTTGGTCGAGTAGTCGAAACCGAAGAATGAGCCACCGATGCCGGAGATGCCGCCGTTAAAGGAAATCTGTTGACGCCCGCGCTCCGCGACTTTCAAATTTAGATCAACCAAACCCTCTTCCTCGTTGGTGCGCCGCTCAACGTCCTTGTCCTTATCAACCGGATCGAAGAAGCCGAGTTGGTTGAGGCGCGTGATCGAATACTCGAACAGCGATTGGTCGTAGATGTCGCCTTCGTTGAGGAAGAACTCGCGGCGCAGGACGTTGTCGCGCGTGAAGGTGTTGCCCAAAAATTCGAGGCGGCGCAGCGTGAACTGCCGGCCTTCGTTAATCGTGATCGTGAAATCGGCGATGCCCTCCTGCGGATTCTGCGCGTTGTCGCGGAACGACGGAGTGACTTCGTAATCGTACTGAATGAAGCCAGCCCGCCCGTACTCGCGTTTCAAATCTTCGTAGAGAGCTTTCTGCAATCGCTGGCCGTTGGCGATTTCGCCCGGCTTCAACCCGACAACGAAACGGATCGCTTCTTCCGAGAGAATCGAATTGCCTTCAATCTTCACCTCACCGACGCGGAACAGTTTGCCTTCGACGACGGGGACGTTGATGCGGAGCGCGTCGTCCGTCGAGGAAACGAGCGGCAGCGGAATGAAGAGTCCGGTGCGGCGCTGCCCGATGTCTTCGATGCGCGGCTCGCCGGTGCGCGCCTGAAGATAACCCTTCGAGCGCATGTAGTTCGTCACGTTGTAGCCGAGGTCATACTCCAATTTCTGCGTGTCGAGAATGTCCTCGCCTTTGAAGCGCGAAATCAGGCCGGCCTCTTTGACAAGCTTCATCTGGCCGCGCAACTCGCCGTCGTTGAAAACTTGATTGCCCTCAAATTCGACTTCGACGACTCTCACCCGCTCGCCCTCTTCAACTACGAACGTGATCGCCCGCGATGTCAGTGAGACTTCGTCCTCGGTGATGTCCACCGTCGCGTTCGGTCGTCCGCGTGCGGCGAGTAGCTCTCTGATGACGCGCCGCGCGTTGTTAACTTTGACGGGATCGTAAATCGCTTCCTTCGACACGCCGACGCGCCGCTCGCGGAACGTCTTCAGCACGTCCGCCTCGGTGATGCTGCTCATTCCCTTAAACTGAATGTCGCGGATGACCGGCAACTCCGCCACCGTGAAGATGACGTTGACGCCGCCGCGCGCGCCGTCGGTGACGGAGACTTTCGTCTCGACCTTGTCGAAGAAGGGAAGCGAAAGAAGAGTTTGCAAGTCAGTTTGCACGCGCTGCGCGTTGTAAACATCACCCTCGCGCGTCTGGATATAGTAGAGAATATCTTCGTCGCGCTGCCGGCGGTTGCCTTCAATGTCAACACCCTCAACAAGTTTTTGCTGCGACGAGGGTGCAGGCTGCTGCGGTTCCTGCGCGCTCGTGACGTGGGGTAGCGCGAGGTACATGACAATGAGGCTGCCGATGATAGCCGCCGGAAGAAAGAAAAAGGGGGCGCGAATTCGCATAAAAGCCGTATGCCTTTGAATAATTGTTCTAAGCGTTTTGGGGAGCTTATGAAACGAAATACTTAAATGTGCCCGGGCGCGGGCGTTATCCCGTAAGAGTGTGCCGGTAATGCTCCTTAAACTTTGAAGTCGTTGGATTCAGAAGCACCTTGTCCCGGTTGCCAGCGATACCCGCTTTAACAAAGTTGCGCATTATACAGGGGCAAAGTTCAAAGTTCAAAGTTCAAGGTTCAAAGCCTAGGCGTTGCAGCCATTTGACTTTGAACCTTGAACTTTGAACCTTGAACTGTTTTCAGTGAATGAGAAGCGCGTCGCCCGGTTCTTCGACGCCCGCCGGGCGGTAGCTTAATTCGTCGCCGTCCTGAAATACTTCGACGAGCGACGCGCCGCCGAGCGCGCCCTGAATCAGCGCCTCCGAGAGCGGGTCTTCGACGTACTTCTGCAACGCACGCCTGAGCGGTCGCGCGCCGTAGGAGCGGTCGGCGCAAGTCTTTTTGACGAGCCATCGCTTGGCTTCTTCCGTGAGTCGCACTTCCAAGCCGCGCCGGTTGAGCATCCGGTTCATCTGACCGATTTGCAAACCGACGATTTCCAGCAACTCATCGTCAATCAGTTGATCGAAAATAATAATTTCATCAAGGCGGTTAATGAATTCCGGGTTGAAGGTCTGCCGCACCGACGACATCACCATCTCCTCAATGCGCGCGCGCGAAGCGTCGGCGGTCGCTTGGAATCCGAGCGTCCCTTTCTTCTGGATGAAGCGGGCGCCGATGTTGGAGGTCATGATGATGATGACGTTTTTGAAATCAACGGTGTTGCCGAGCGCGTCCGTCAGGATGCCGTCCTCGAAAACCTGCAACAGGATGTTGAAGATGTCGGGGTGTGCTTTCTCGATTTCGTCGAACAAAAGCACCGAGTACGGCGAACGCTTGATGCGCTCAGTGAGCTGTCCGCCTTCTTCATGCCCGACGTAGCCGGGCGGCGAGCCGATCAGCTTCGAGACCGAATGCTTCTCCATAAACTCCGACATGTCGAAGCGGATCATTGAACGCTCGGAGCCGAAGAGAAACTCGGCAAGCGCACGCGCGACCTCGGTCTTGCCGACGCCGGTCGGCCCTAAGAAAAGGAACGAGCCGACCGGTCGCTGCGGATTCTTCAGGCCGGCGCGCGAACGGCGAATCGAGCGCGCGAGCGCCGAAATGGCCGGCCGTTGCGCGACGACGCGCCGGTGCAACTCGCCTTCGATGCGCAGGAGTTTCTCCGTCTCCTCCTCTTTCAGCGAATTGACCGGAATGCCTGTCCAACGCGCGATCACGTCTTCGATATCATCCTTCGTCACTTCGGTGGCGAACGACAACAGTTCTTCCTCTTCGTTGCGGTGGCGCGCACTCACCCCGAACTCGCCGATAGACTTACTCAGTTGCTCATTAGTCAGCGCGTTGCGATCAGGTTCCAAGCCCGCCATAGAATCACGACGCACGCGGAGCTTGACGCGCGACCCGGCTTCGTCAATCACGTCAATGGCTTTGTCCGGCAGAAAGCGGTCGGGGATGTAGCGGCTCGATTGGTAGACGGC
>JBPCPQ010000311.1:0-2887 GCA_050999015.1 Pyrinomonadaceae bacterium
TTAAGTTGGCGCGCGAGGGCGCACCGCCTCTACCCATGCAGAAAGACGAGCAGGGCGTGTGGAGCGTCACCACCCCGGCGCTTGAGCCAGACTTTTACGGCTATTCGTTCGTCGCCGACGGCGTCGGGCTGATTGATCCTCAAAATCCTCTGATGAAGCCCAACCTGCTCAACACGCAGAGCATGGTGCACGTGCGCGGAGCGGCAACACTCCCGTGGGAAGTAAACAATGTCCCTCATGGTTCGGTTCATCGTCATTTCTACAAATCAGGCGTCGTCGGCGATGAGCGAGACTTTTACGTCTACACTCCGCCGAGCTACGATTCACGAGCGAAAAAACTTTACCCCGTCCTCTACCTTCTGCACGGCTACAGCGACGACGCCAGCGGGTGGACTGCCGTCGGGCGCGCGCACGTGATCCTCGACAACCTGATCGCACAGGGCAAGGCGAAACCGATGCTCGTCGTGATGCCGCTCGGCTACGGAGCGCCGGAAATTGTCTCGCGCACAGGCCCGACGCTGCGCGACCCCGGCCTCCGCCAGCGCAACTACGACAAGTTCCGTGACGCCCTGCTCGGCGAAGTCATCCCCGAAGTCGAGAAGTCTTACCGCGCGGCGAAAGACCGCAACGCGCGAGCGGTCGCGGGGCTGTCAATGGGCGGTGCCGAGTCTCTCTACGTCGGCCTCAACGCGCTGAATAGTTTCGCGTGGATCGGCGCGTTCAGTTCCGGGGGCCTCGGCGACAATTTCGACGCGAGCTTCAGGGGTCTCGACGCGAAAGCCAACGCGCGGCTGCGCCTGCTGTGGATCGCCTGCGGCACGGAAGACCGTCTCATTGACAGCAACCGCAAATTTCGTGACTGGCTCAAGTCGAAGGGCGTCGAGCAAACTTACATCGAAACGGCGGGCGCGCACACGTGGATGGTCTGGCGGCGCTACCTCGCCGACTTCGCGCCGCTCTTGTTCAACGGGAAAGCGACTTGAAAACCGAGTGGTTCGACGAATTGAGTTGCGAAACAAGTTAATCAAATCTTTACGTAGATCATGAAGTTGAAAAAAGATTTGGTTGTTATTTGGTCGCGTGAGCGACCTTATGAATTTAGCCGTGTGCTTTAGCGCACGGAATCAGAATGATTCACCGAGCGTGCGTCGCGTCAGCGACGGTTGACCAACCCGCGCATTTCAATCGTCGCTGACGCGACGTGGCGGTCGGCTTGTTCGCTTTCAACCGTGCGCTAAAGCACACGGCTAAACTCATCGCATCGCTACGCGATGAGTATTTGAAAATCCTTCCAACAGGTAGCCGTCTTGAATCAACGAGCGACGAGCGGTTGATGAAAAATCCGACAACGCCGGGTACATTCAGAATGCGGGCGGTGCAGTCGCCGGTCATACCTGTGGTCGGCCAGATGGTTCGGGAACGTCCGGGCACCATTTCGCTCGGACAGGGAGTCGTTTCTTATGGCCCGCCGCCGGAGGCGATTGATCAACTCAATTCATTCCTGAGCGCTCCGAGTCATCACAAATACGGCGCGGTCGAAGGAATACAGCCGTTAATTGAAACGATCAAAGCGAAACTGCGGAGCGAGAACAACATCAACCCCGATGCCGGCAGTCGCGTAGTTGTCACCGCCGGGGGGAACATGGCGTTTATGAACGCCGTCCTTGCGATCACCGACCCCGGCGACGAAGTTGTTCTTCAACTGCCTTACTACTTCAACCACGAGATGGCGCTCGCGATGACGAGTTGCCGGGCGGTGCTCGTGCCGACTGATGAGAATTATCAACTGCGACCGGAGGTTGTGCGGCGGGCGATCACGGAGAAAACACGCGCGGTCGTTACAGTCTCGCCGAATAATCCGACCGGCGCGGTTTACAAAGAAGAGTCTCTGCGTGAGATTAACGAGATGTGTCGAGCGCGCGACATCTATCACATCAGCGACGAAGCCTACGAGTATTTCACTTACGGCGACGCGCAACACTTCTCACCGGCGTCAATTCCAGAAAGCAACTCTCACACAATCTCACTTTACTCACTCTCAAAATCTTATGGCTTTGCGAGTTGGCGGATCGGCTACATGGTGATTCCCGAACACCTCTTCACATCCGTTAATAAAATTCAGGACACGATTCTGATTTGTCCGCCGGTCGTCTCGCAGTTCGCCGCCCTCGGCGCGCTGCAAGCGGGCGCCGAGTATTGTCGAGGCAAACTGCAATCGCTCGCGGAAGTGCGCGACATCGTTCTTCAGGAGTTAAGCCGGATTAAGTCTCTCTGCACCGTGCCGCCATCTGACGGCGCGTTTTATTTTCTGCTAAAGATTCATGCGAGCATCGAGCCGATGGCGTTAGTCGAGCAATTGATCCGCGAGCACGGCGTCGCCGTCATTCCGGGGACGGCCTTCGGAATGGAAGATGGTTGTTACCTGCGCGTCGCTTACGGCGCGCTGGAAAAGGAAACGGTCGTCGAGGGAGTGACGCGGCTCGTCGTCGGACTGAAGACCATTCTGAAAGGCTGATTGAAGATGAATGTCCTTTGTTGCCAACTCGACATCGCTTGGGAAGACAAGCCTGCCAATCATGCGAAAATCGAAGCGATGCTCGAACAGGCCGCGCCGCCCGAAGGCTCGCTGGTCATTCTCCCGGAGATGTTCGCCACCGGTTTCAGCATGAACGTCGGGGCGATCACGGACAGCGCTTCAGGCGAGACGGAAGACTTCTTGTCACAAACCGCAGCCCGACACAAAGTTTTCATTCTCGGTGGAACTGTTAACAGCGATGCGGACGGTAGAGGTCGCAACGAGTGTGTCGTGTTCTCGCCGGGGGGCACGGAGGTCGCGCGGTATTGCAAGCTGCATCCGTTCACCTTCGGCGGCGAAGCGCAGCATTAC
>JBPCPQ010000254.1:0-2949 GCA_050999015.1 Pyrinomonadaceae bacterium
TCGGTGATGCGCCGGTAAGATTCTTCATCGGTGCTTTGAATGTAAGACAGCGTCTTGTCGGAAAAGACGACGCCCCACCCGAACGTGTCGCCGGGCGCGTTCCGCTCGGCCACCGTGATTTCATGGCGCGGATCGTGTTTCTTCATCAGGAGCGCGAAGTACAATCCCGCCGGCCCGCCGCCGATGATGTTGATTTTCATGCCGGAAGTTCAAAGTTCAAGGTTCAAGGTTCAAAGTCTAAAGCTTAAAGTTACACGGCGCTTCTTTGAACTTTGAACCTTGAACTAATCAGTAGCCTTCCTTCTCCGGGTCCCAGTCGAAGATGCGGACGACATCCTCGCGCGGAAGAAGACGCGCAGCCAGACGCTTGTGGAGTTCGTCGGCGTTGGCGTGCGGATAGCGGCGGCGCAGATCGGCGAGGATTAAAACGCGCCGGGCGAAGATAAGGTCATTAAGCTGCGCGGCACGTTTCCACAAGGGGGCGCGGCGCATCATCTCAACGAAGACGCGCGCGGCCTCCGGTGTGCTGTCCTGCGCCGGGTTAATCGGCTCATCCACTCTCATCACTCCTTCAAAAGTTCCTTCGCAATGACGAGTTTCTGAATCTCCGACGTGCCTTCGTAGATGCGTAGCGCGCGCACGTCGCGGTAGAGGCGCTCCACTGTGCTGCCGTGAACCAGCCCCGCGCCGCCTTGAATCTGCACGGCTTCATCAATGATGCGCGATGCGGCTTCGGTGGCGAACAGCTTTGCCTCGCTCGCCGCGCGCGTGACAGTTGCTGCCGGGTCGGTGTCTTTCTGATATGCCGCGCGGTAGACGAGCAGGCGCGCGGCGTCAAGCTCGGTCGCCATCACGGCGAGTTTCTCCTGAATCAATTGCTGAGAAGCGAGCGGCACGCCGAACTGCACGCGGCGCTTCGCGTGGCGGAGCGATTCGTCGAGCGCACGCCGCGCCATCCCGCACGCTGCCGCACCAACGCTCGCGCGAAATGTGTCAAGCGTCTCCATTGCGAGACGGTATCCCTCGCCTTCCTCGCCGACGCGGTCTTCCGCCGGCACGCGCAAGTTGTCGAACTCGATCTCGCCAATCGGGTGCGGTGACATTAAGCGCGTGCGCTCCCGGACGCGGAAGCCCTGCATCCGCGCGCCGACGACGAACGCCGAAATCTCCGGGCGATTGTTGTCCCCTCGTCCGGTGCGCGCGAAAACGGTGTAGAAGTCGGCCACTCCGGCGTTCGAGATAAAACATTTCCGCCCGTTAATGACGTACCAATCGTCTTCGCGTCGCGCCGTCGTCTGGAGTGAGGCAACGTCTGAGCCGGCATCAGGTTCGGTCAGCGCAAACGCCGCGATTGAGCGTCCGCTCGCGGCGCGCTCAAGCCAGAAGTCGCGCACGTGATCCGGCGCGGCGCGGCTGATCGCGTAAGTGCCGAGACCCTGCATCACAAACGCGAGGTCGGCAAGCGACGATGAGTAAGCGAGCGCCTCACGAATCAAACACAGTGAACGCACGTCGAGCGGCGCGGCGTCGCGCGCCACCGCGTAGCGCAATAAATCGGCCTGCGCCAGCAATGCCAGCAGCGTGCGAAATTGCGCATCCGCGTCGGCCTCTTCGCCCGCACGCGGCTCAATCTCCCGCGCCGCAAAGTCGGCCATGCTCGCCGCGAAGTTGCTCACGCTCGCCGCCAAGCGGCAGTGGTCGTCGGTGAAAAAGGGAAGTTGTTCGATCAGTGTGTCCATAAGATTTTAGATTTGCGATTGCCGATTTGCGATCTTAGGAACAGCACGAGTAGCTGCTTTCAACCGCAAATCGAAAACCTAAAATCGCAAATCATTTGAAGACCGGTTCACGCTTCTCCAGAAACGCTTTGTATGCTTCGCGGAAGTCAGGGTGTTGGAGACATAAGGCTTGCGCCTGCGCTTCCCATTCGAGGGCGGTTTCAAGACTCACGTCCAACTCGCGGTTGAGCATCTCTTTCGTCATTGCGAGCGCGAAAGCGGGGCCGCGCACGAGGCGTTCGGCAAGCGAGCGCGTCTCTGCTTCGAGCGTGTCGGCGGGCACGACGCGGTTATAGAGGCCGATGCGCTGCGCTTCTTCGGCGGAGATGAAGTCGCCCGTGTAGAGCATCTCCGTGGCTTTCGCAAGGCCGACGTAGCGCGGCAGCAAATAGGCCGCGCCCATGTCCGCGCCCGAAAGCCCGACGCGCACGAAGAGAAACGCGATTCGCGCTTCAGTGCTCGCAACGCGCAGATCAGACGCGAGCGCAAGCACCGCGCCCGCTCCGGCAGTCGCCCCGTTCAGACTTGCGATGATCGGCTTCGGGAGTGCGCGCATATTGCGGATTAGCTCGCACGTCAACCGCGTGAAATCTAACATCTCGCCGATGTCGCGCCCCTGCAAATCGCCGATGATGTCGCGCACGTCGCCGCCCGAACAAAACGCCCGCCCCGCCCCGGTAATAACAACGACGCGCACCGTATCTTCGTTGCCGAGCGCCGCGAACGTGTCCGTCAACTCGCGGTAGACTTCAAATGTCAGCGCATTCAACCGCTCAGGCCGATTCAGCGTGACCCACGCCACGCCGTCGCGCACTTCGTAGAGAAAGCTTTTCGGGTTAATCATGGCGAAACAGTTTTCAGTTTCAGCTCTATATGCCGCGCACACCAAGAAGTGGATTTGTCAGTACCGGGAGCAGTAGCGACCGGGTTCGTGGCGGCGTCAAAATCCGGTCGCTATTGCTCCCGGTACTGACTCGTCTCGCAAACGCGATCCGTATCTTGGTGTGTTCTGCATATAGTTCTTGAATCTTTGGCTTTGTGCTGAAAACTGAAAGCTCAAAACACAGCGATTCCCTCAATCTCCACCATCGCGTCGTCTTCGAGAAGGCTGTTGACTTCGACGAGCGCCATCGCGGGGTAGTGGCGTCCCATGAGTGCGCGCCAGCACTCG